>NZ_DASRBZ010000362.1:0-6644 GCF_035653355.1 Mycobacterium sp.
ACGTCCTTGCCCGCCACCGCGTGCCAGGCCTCGTGGACTCCGGGGTTGAGGTCGGCGGCGACGAACACTGCACGCACCCCGGGCAGCGCCAGCGCGGCCGAGGCGTCGATGCGGTTGATGCGGGCCCGCGCGAACGGGCTGCGCACAAAGCAGGCATGCAGCATGCCCGGTCGCGCAACGTCGTCGACGAAGGTGCCCCGACCGGTGAGCAGGCGGGTGTCCTCCACCCGCTGGACCCGGGTGCCGGCATACCGCGCTGCGACGGTTTCAGTCATCCAGGGCGCTCCACTTCCTCGCCAATCCAACTGCTATCGGATTACGAGAAGCACAGTATCATTTTGGAGAGTGCCATTATCGCACGTAGACGCGGGGCAGGGAAGGGCGCGAGCGGGTGCGGGACGTACTGGCGGAATTGCTGCGGATCTGGCGCGCCGGCGACACCGCCGGCGTCGCCACGGTGGTCCGCACGTTGCGCTCCGCGCCGCGACCGGCAGGCGCGGTGATGGTGGTCGCGCCCGACGGGACGGTCACCGGCTCGGTATCGGGCGGCTGCGTGGAGGGCGCGGTCTACGAGCTGGCCACCGAGGTGGTGCGAACCGGGCGCCCGGAACTGCAGCGCTACGGCATCAGCGGCGACGACGCTTTCGCAGTGGGCCTTACCTGCGGCGGGGAGATCGACGTCTTCGCTGAACCGGTGTCGCGGCGCACTTTTCCGCAGCTGCAGGCGGTGGCCGACGACATCGCCGCCCACCGCCCGACCGCGGTCGCCACCGTCATCGCCCACCCGGACCCGGCCTGGCTGGGGCGACGGCTGGTGCTCACCGCCGACGCGGTCGACGGGTCGCTGGGCTCGGCGCGTGCCGATGCCGCGGTCACCGACGACGCCCGTGGCCTGCTCGCCGCGGGCCGTACCGCCGTGCTGACGTACGGTCCGGACGGTCAACGCCAGGACGCCGGTATGGAGGTGTTCGTGGCCAGCCACGCGCCGCCGCCCCGGATGCTGATCTTCGGCGCGATCGACTTCGCCGCGGCGCTCGCACGACAAGGCGCTTTCCTCGGATACCGCGTCACCGTGTGCGACGCTCGTCCGGTGTTTGCCACCACCGCGCGGTTTCCCGACGCCGACGAGGTGGTCGCCGAGTGGCCGGACCGCTACTTGCGTGCCCAGGCCGAGCAGGGCGCGATCGACTGGCGCACCGTGGTCTGCGTGCTCACCCACGACCCGAAGTTCGATGTGCCGCTGCTGCAGGTGGCGCTGCGGCTACCGCAGCTCGCCTACGTCGGCGCAATGGGATCGCGCCGCACGCACGAAGACCGGTTGAACCGACTGCGCGAAGCGGGGCTCACCGAGGCCGAACTGACGCGGCTCGCCAGCCCGATCGGCCTGGACCTCGGAGCTCGCACACCCGAGGAAACCGCGGTGTCGATCGCCGCCGAGATCATCGCGCGCTGCTGGGGCGGCGGCGGTCGTCCGCTCACCGAAGTCGACGGACGCATCCACCACGACACCACCACGCGCCGGTGATGATGCAGAGCGAAGCGATGAGGAGGAGCGGCGCAATAAAACCCCGTATTGTCGGGGTATTGCTGGCTGCCGGCGCCGGACGCCGCTACGGCAAGCCCAAAGTGCTGGTCGATGACTGGCTGGCCACCTCAGTTACGGCGCTCTACGACGGCGGCTGCGACGACGTGGTCCTGGTCCTCGGCGCCGCCGAGGTTCCGACACCGCCGGGTGTCACGGCAGTCACCGCGCCCGACTGGCAGGACGGCATCAGCGCTTCGGTGCGCACCGGCCTGGCCCAAGCCGACTCCATGCACGCCGACTACGCGGTGCTGCATGTCGTCGACACCCCTGACGTTGGCGCGGCGGTCGTTGGGCGAGTTCTCAAGCGCACCTTGGCATCTGACAGCGGACTGGCCCGCGCGTATTTCGGCGACCAGCCCGGGCATCCCGTCGTGCTGGCCCGCCAGCACTGGCCCGCTGTGCTGGCCTGCATCAGCGGCGACCATGGCGCGGCGGCCTACTTGCGCAGTCGCGACGACGTCGAACACGTCGAGTGCGGCGACCTGGCCACCGGTCGCGACATTGACGAACCGTAACGGCCGTGCAGTACGGTACTGGTCTGTACTACCAAATGGGTTCTATCGTGGGCGCTGTGACCCAAATCGCCGACACCGCCGCAGATGCCTCGCCGTGGTCGCCCCGGGAAAGCGAGCTGCTCGCAGTCACGTTGCGGCTGCTGCAGGAACATGGATATGACCGGTTGACCGTCGACGCGGTGGCGGCCACCGCCCGGGCCAGCAAGGCCACCGTCTATCGGCGCTGGCCGTCGAAAGCCGAACTGGTGCTGGCCGCGTTCATCGAGGGCATCCGGCAAGTCGCCGTCGCACCCGAGACCGGCACCCTTCGCGGCGACTTGATGCGAGTGGGGGAAGTGATCTGCGAGCACGGCCGCCAGCACGCCAGCACTATCCGCGCAGTGCTTGTTGAGGTGTCGCGCAACCCGGCACTCAACGACGTCATGCAGCACGAGTTCCTCGTCCAGCGCAAGGCCTTGATCCGGCGCATTCTGCAACAAGCCGTCGACCGCGGTGAGATCGATGAGGCCGCCATCAACGACGAACTCTGGGACCTGCTGCCCGGCTACCTCATCTTCCGGTCCATCATTCCCGGCCGGCTACCCACCACGGAGACCGTGCGAGCCCTCGTCGACGACGTCATCGTCCCGAGCCTCACTCGGCCCGGGGGCTAACCAGTTACAGGTGGCTCACGGCGAAGGCCGCGGCGTCGTTCGTCATGCCGTTCGACAGATACGCAATGTGCGCGAAGCTGGGTTGCCCACCGGGCGCACCATTGCAGATTGTGTCGTCAGGAGCGCACAAATCGATGGTCTTGGGGGCATACAGCGGACCGATCGTGATGGGCGGAGCGCCGTTCTCGGTTAGAAACTGATTCGAGGGTCGTCCGAAAAGCGTCACTGCAGCAACGTGATTGGCGACCTCCGGTGGCATCGGCTTGGGCAGGTACGAGACGTACTGAGCAGGTACTTCCTTCGGTATGGCAGCCGAGGTGACGAAGCCGGCGAGGGCCGCGCCTTGCGAGTATCCGCCGAGCACGATCCGGGTGTTGGGGCAGTTCGCGGCGGTGGACTCGATATGAGCGCCTGCGTCGTAGAGCCCGTCGACGAAAGTTCTGGCGAACTCTAGGCCCGCTCCGAAATCGCTGCTGGCCGCGTAGTTGACCGGATACACACTGACTGACCGGCCACCGGCCTGTGAATTGAGTGCGTCGACGAAGGCCTGTCCCACTCCGCCCACACCAGGCGACTCAGCGGTGCCGCGCGCGAACACCACCTCGACGTCGGGGCACGGCTGCGCGGATGCGGATGGCGCGGGTGGGCTTGCCAGCAGCGCTCCGGTGGCCACCACCACCGCACCAAGGAGACGAAGCCGTGTGCTTAACGCGGGCTTCGGCCGGCGTGCCCGTTGATTGCGCATAGATCTGGCGTCGTTCATTGCCAACCCCCACTGTCTGGCTCAATCCCGACCAGATGCCAACGCTACAGACAACCGATGACGCAGGTAAGCAGATGCAGAACTGGCAGTCGCTCGGTTATCTGTTGTGGTGTCCGGAACGGTACCGTACTGTTATTGCCGTCGACTCCTCGTGGCGGACGGGATGACTCGCGCAAGCGACCTCTCGCCGGTTACCGAAAGGCCCAAAAGGTGGCTGGGATTTCACTGACCCACGTCGTGAGGCGCTGGTGGATAGTGCTGGTCACCGCCGCAGTGCTGGCGCTCGCGGGGTTCGGCGTATCTCGGCTGCACGGCATCTTCGGATCACACAACGACACGTCCACTCCGACCGGCGTGCTGAACGACAGCGTGCCGTTCAACCCCAAACACGTGGTGTACGAGGTCTTCGGTGATCCCGGGGCGGTGGCAACCATCAACTACCAAGACATCCATGCTGCGCCGCAGCGCGTCGACCACGTGCCGCTGCCGTGGAAGTACGAGGCCACCACCACAGACCCTGCGGTCATCGCCAACCTGACCGCTCAAGGCAACAGCAGCACGCTCGGCTGTCGCATCGTTATCAACGGCGAGGTCAAGGACGAGAGGACGGTCAACGAAGTGAACGCCTACACGTTCTGTCTGGACAAATCCGGATGAGCAACCCCAACGCCATCCCGCATACCATCCGCCGGCTTGCGGTGCCGATCGTCCTGTTCTGGCTGGGCGTGGCTGCGTTCACGAACATTGCGGTCCCACGGCTGGAGGCCGTTGCCCAAGCGCATCAGGTCGGCATGAGTTCGCCGAGCGCACCGGGACTGCAGGCGATGAAACACATCGGCAAGGTGTTCCGCCAGTTCGATTCCGACAGTGCGGCGATGATCGTGCTGGAAGGCGACAAGCCCCTCGGTGATGACTCCCACCGGTTCTACGACACCTTGATCCGGCGACTCGAGGCCGACAAGAAGCACGTCGAGCACATCCAGGACTTCTGGGGGGATCCGCTGACGGCGTCCGCCTCCCAAAGCAACGACGGCAAGGCGGCATTGGTTCAGGTGTATCTGGCCGGCAATCAAGGCGACGCTCTATCGGCCGAATCGATCGACGCGGTGCGGGACGTCGTCGACCACATGCCACCACCCAAGGGCGTCAAGGCTTATGTCACCGGCGCGGCACCGCTGATCACCGATCAGTTCGAGGTCGGCAACAAAGGAATCATTAAGGTCACGATCATCACATTCTTGGTGATCGTGATCATGTTGGCTTGGGTCTATCGGTCCGCCGTCACCACGCTGGTCGTGCTACTCACGGTCCTCGTCGAACTGGCTGCGGCGCGGGGAGTCGTGGCCGTTCTGGGAAACCTCAATCTCATTGAGCTGTCGACTTTTTCGGTCAATATCCTCACGTTGCTGGCGATCGCCGCCGGGACGGACTACGCGATATTCGTCTATGGCCGCTATCACGAGGCACGCGGAGCCGGCGAGGAGCGAAAGACAGCCTTCGACACGATGTTTCACGGCACCGCCCACGTCGTGTTGGGCTCGGGACTGACCATCACTGGGGCAGTATTTTGCCTGAAGTTTGCTCGCCAGCCTTACTTTGAATCCATGGGCATTCCCTCAGCAGTGGGGATGCTGGTTTCGGTTCTGACCGCGCTCACCCTGGCCCCCGCCGTACTCGCGGTGGGCAGTCGGTTCGGTCTGCTGGAACCCAGGGTCACGATGAGGACGCGGGGATGGCGGCGCATCGGCACCGCCATCGTGCGCTGGCCGGCTCCCATTTTTGCGGTGACAATCGCTGTCGCGCTTATCGGTCTGCTTGCCCTGCCGGGATACAAGACGAGTTACGACTCCAAGCCCTACTTGCCGGCCGCGACGCCGGCGAAGGTCGGATATGCGGCTGCGGAGCGGCATTTTTCGCAGGCCCGGCTGAATCCCGAGCTGCTGATGGTCGAGGCCGATCATGACCTGCGTGATCCGGCCGACATGCTGGTCTTGGAGAGGGTGGCCAAAAACGTCTTCCACACTCCCGGTATCGCGAAGGTGCAGGCGATTACCCGGCCCCTCGGGACGCCGCTCGACCACAGCTCGATACCGTTTCAGCTCAGCCAGCAAAGCGTCGGTCAAGTCATGAACCTGAAGTACCAGAAAGACCGCGCAGCCGACCTCCTCAAACAGGCCGCCGAGCTGAGGAAAACGATCAACATCTTGCAGCAGCAATATGCACTCCAACAGCAGTCAGCGGCCGCGACGCACGAGCAGACCCAAAGCTTTCACGACACGATTGACACCATCAATGAACTCCGCGACAAGATCGCCGATTTCGACGACTTCTTCCGACCGATTCGAAGTTACTTCTACTGGGAGAAGCACTGCTACGACATCCCGGTTTGCTTCGCCTTGAGAAGCGTCTTCGACGCGATCGACGGCATCGACGAACTCGCCGACCAGTTCGTCAGCATTACTGCGTCTTTAGACAAACTGGATGCGCTCCAGCCGAAACTGGTGGCGCTGATACCGCCCCAGATCAACAGCCAGATGACGAATTTGGAACTGACGCTCTCCAACTACGCGACGAACTCCGGGATCAACAACCAGTCGGCGTACGCCAACGACAACCCTGCCGCCATGGGACAAGCCTTCGACAAGGCCAAAAACGACGACTCCTTCTACCTGCCTCCGGAGGTTTTCTCCAACCCAGATTTCAAGCGGGGCCTGAAACTCTTCATGTCACCGGACGGCAAGGCCGCCGAGATGATCATCACCCATGAAGGTAACCCCGCGACTCTGCAGGGCATATCGCATATCGACTTAATTAAGAATGCGGCAAAAGAGTCCGTGAAGGGAACTCCCCTTGAGGGCTCGCACATCTATGTCGCCGGAACGGCGGCGAGCTACAAAGACATCCAGGAATCGGTCAAATATGACCTGATGATCGTCGGAATCGCAGCGCTAAGCCTGATTCTGCTCATCATGATGATCATCACCCGAAGCCTGGTCGCCGCGATCGTCATTGTGGGCACCGTGGCCCTGTCGCTGGGCGCCTCGTTCGGGCTCTCCGTGCTGCTCTGGCAGGACATTCTCGGCATTCAGCTGTATTGGGTAGTGCTGGCGCTGGCCGTCATTCTGCTG
>NZ_DASRBZ010000363.1:0-7711 GCF_035653355.1 Mycobacterium sp.
GGCTGGGCCGACGGCGTGGTCGAGCTGCGCAACCGCTTCAGCGGCCAAACCCGCGAGCTGACAATCGGTGTCTCACTGGCTACCGATATCACCGCGGCGATATCGAGCTGACCGCGGCGCTGTCGAGTCTGCGCTCAGCGCGCCGAGTCTGCGCCTATAGCGTGAGCCGGCGCGGATAGCCCGCCGTGGACGCGGTCTCGGTGCCACAGCCGCAGAGTCGGTGCAGTGAACGCGGACTCGATGCCCGAGGGGGCCTACTCGTTGCCGCCGGGGAATGCCTTCGTCACCGGCCAGGCGCCAAGCTCGCGGTTCCACCGGGCAGCCATCACCGCGCTTTGCGTAAGCGCCGTTACTGCAAATGACCGGCGATCCGGAGCTTTCGCCTGCTCGACCACGGCGCGCCAAGCGACCGCGGCATCGTTTTCCATCCGGACTGCCAAGCGCGCGGCATCGGTCGCGTTGTTCACCGGGAAGGGCAGCTGATAGCCCGCGGCCGCGACGGGCCCGGTGACCGAACGGGCCGCAAGCATGGCGATCACCGCATCGCGACGCCGGCGATGCTGGTTGAGCGCCTCCGCGACCATCGCGTTGAGATCAGGCATGGTATGCGCCGACACGATGCCGTAGCCGTAGACCACCGAATGCTCGGTGACCAGCGCGTCGCACAGGGCTGCGTCCTCGGAGTCGCCCGGCCGGGCAGAGGTGGTTGGGGTCGGTTCGGTCGACGTCACGGCGACGACCCTTTCGGCACCAGTGCAACCGTGTAGGCCGCGGTACATGCGGCGGCGATCGATGCCAGCAGCCCGGCACGATAACCCGACGACGCGATCGCCAGTCCAGTGGCGGAATCGGCGGAGGCCCGCAGCGAGTTCACCACGTCGGCCAGCGACGGCGGCGGCGCCGCCGCTGCGCTAGTAGTCGGACTAGAGGAAGCGCTCGAGGGGGTCGTCGCCCGCCCAAGGACCCGCTGGATCTCGGTCTCCAGCTCCGCCGCATGCCGGGAACGTTCCGCGGCGACCTCCTGCAACGCGGCAGCCATTTGCGGCGCCTGACCCCCTGCGGCCGCCGCGGCAGCCAGCTCGCTGTCGTGTCGGGCCGCCTTCACCTGCGATTCCAGATCGTCGACATTGGGAGGTGGCGGTGGAGAGCCGCAGGCCGACGCGACCACCCCGACCGCGGCAAGAGCGGCGCCGCCGGCCAGTATGCGTCTCCTGCTCACGACCGGCACTGCGCTTGGCACAGCAACATCCTGCCATTGCTCGCTCGCCGTGAAGGCGCCGGACGAGTCGCGGTCGGCGGCTGCGATCGCCGCTGAGATGCGTTTCCTGGCGTATCGTTGGTAGCTGATTCCCCTGGAACGCCGACTGTCGCGCGCCGGAGGGTCGCCGGAGCCCTTCGCCGGCGACATCGAGCCGATGACCGGACAACTCAAGATGAGGAGCTCGCCGTGACCACGGGGCTGCCTTCGCAGAATGAGGTAATCGAGCTACTCGATGGAGAGTTCGCGCGCGCCGGTTACGAGATCGAAGACGTCGTCATCGATGCGCGACGCCGCCCGCCACGCATCGCGGTCATCGTCGACGGCGACGAACCGCTTGACTTGGACACCATCACCACGTTGTCGCACACCGCATCGAGGTTGCTGGACAGTGTCAAAAGCATCCGAGGTCAGTATGTCCTCGAGGTCAGTTCGCCCGGTGTCGACCGGCCGCTGACCAGCGAGAAACACTTCCGGCGCGCGCGCGGCCGCAAGGTTCAGGTGGCATTGACAGACGGATCGCAGCTGGTTGGACGGGTCGGCGAGACGCACGGCAGCACCGTGCTGCTCGTAGTCCGCGACGACCGTGGCCGCGACTGGGCAGTGCGTAAGGTCGCGCTGGACGACATCGCGAAAGCCGTTGTGCAGGTTGAGTTTTCGCCGCCCAACCAACGAGAGTTGGAGCTGGCGACTCTGGGCGCCGGAACGGAGGCCGGGACATGAACCGCGCCAGCGGCGATGCAGAGCGCAGCGAGGAGGAGCGGCGCTGATGAACATCGACATGGCCGCGCTGCACGCGATTGAAGCGGACAAGGGCATCTCCGTCGACGTCGTCGTCGACACGATCAAATCCGCGCTGCTCACCGCCTACCGCCACACCGAAGGACACCAACCCGACGCGCGCATCGACATCGACCGCAAAACCGGTGTGGTCCGGGTAATCGCCCGCGAAACCGACGAGGACGGCAACGTCATCAGCGAATGGGACGACACCCCTGAAGGATTCGGGCGGATCGCGGCGACCACCGCCCGCCAGGTGATCCTGCAACGACTACGTGACGCCGAAAACGAGCGTAACTACGGCGAGTTCTCCACCCGAGAGGGTGAGATCGTCGCCGGAGTGATCCAGCGCGACAGCCGCGCCAACGCCCGCGGCCTGGTCGTGGTTCGGCTGGGCAGTGAAACCAAGGGCTCCGAAGGTGTGATCCCGGCCGCCGAACAGGTTCCCGGGGAGACCTATGAGCACGGCAACCGGCTGCGCTGCTATGTGGTCGGGGTGACTCGCGGCGCGCGCGAGCCTCTGATCACCTTGTCGCGCACCCACCCCAACCTGGTGCGCAAGCTGTTCTCGCTCGAAGTCCCCGAAATCGCCGACGGGTCGGTGGAGATCGTCGCCGTAGCCCGCGAAGCCGGCCACCGCTCCAAGATCGCCGTGCGGTCGAACGTTTCGGGCCTGAACGCCAAGGGTGCCTGCATCGGGCCGGTGGGGCAGCGGGTGCGCAACGTGATGAGCGAGCTCTCCGGGGAAAAGATCGACATCATCGACTACGACGAGGACCCGGCCCGTTTCGTCGCCAACGCGTTGTCGCCGGCGAAGGTTGTCTCGGTGTCGGTGATCGACGAGGCGGCGCGGGCCGCCCGGGTGGTGGTGCCCGATTTCCAGTTGTCGTTGGCCATCGGGAAAGAAGGGCAAAACGCCAGGCTGGCGGCGCGGCTCACCGGCTGGCGAATCGACATCCGCGGCGACACGCCGGCGCATCCGGCGAGCCAACCCGATCACGGCGCCAGTCACGGGATGGCCCACGACCGCTGAACCCGGTCGCCATGCGGGAAGAGCGTCCCGGGTGGTTCAGACCGGGCCTGCGGTGGCGGTAGACTGTGCCGTGATCCAGCGCGAGACTTCGGGGTCGACGCATCGGCGCACCGATGGACCGGTGCGCACGTGTGTCGGGTGCCGAAAGCGAGAGTTGGCCGTCGAACTGCTTCGCGTGGTAGCTGTGTCGGACGGGAACGGCAAATATGCCGTGATCGTTGACCCAGCAGGTACCCTTCCGGGGCGGGGTGCGTGGCTGCATCCCGTTTCGCAATGCGCGCGGGAAGCGATCCGGCGACGAGCTTTCGCCCGAGCGCTGCGCATCGCCGGTTCACCGGACGCCTCCGCGGTGGTCGAGTACTTGGATTTTCTGAGTACGCTCGAACGACGCGGCAACAGAACAGGTAGCAAAGAACATGAGTACACCGTGAAGTCCCGATGACCATGCGTCATAGCTAAACCCGAGGCGCGGCCCACCACCGCTGTCGCCTCATGGACAGGAGAAGTAGTGGCAGGCAAGGCCCGCGTACACGAGTTGGCCAAGGAACTCGGTGTTACCAGTAAGGAAGTTCTCGCCCGGCTAAGCGAACAGGGCGAATTCGTCAAATCAGCGTCGTCGACGGTAGAAGCGCCCGTCGCGCGTCGGCTGCGTGAATCGTTCGGCGGAGGGAAAGCCGCTGCGGTTAAGGCCGCAGATGGTGCCGCCAAGGCCGGCGGCAACGGCAAAGCGAGTGCTGCCGATACCGCCAAGCGCGCCGGCTCCGACGGCGCAGTGGTGACGGAGCCGGCCAAAACCGCCGGACCCAAGCCGGCTGAGCCGGCCGCCGCCGAGCCGCCCGCGGCCCCCGCAGCGTCTGCGGCGCCGCCAATCGAGCAGCCGCCCGCCCCAACGCGTCCCGGGCCGACCCCGGGGCCGCGCCCCAGCCCCGCGCCGAAGCCCGGCGTCCGCACGCCACGCGTCGGCAACAACCCGTTCTCGACGGCACAACCTGTCGAGCGTCCCATCCCGCGCCCGCAGGTTCCGCGTCCCGGCATCCCGCGGCCCGGGGCACCGCGTCCCGGCATGTCGCCCGGCAGCATGCCGCCACGTCCCGGTGGTCCGGCCGGTCAAGGTCGTCCACCCCGTCCTGGGGCGCCGCGGCCCGCGCCGGGTGGTCGCCCGGGCGCGCCGACCGGTGGCCGTGCCGGCGGGGGCGGTGGCCCGTACCGCGGAGGTGGTGGAGTCGGTGCTCCGCCTGCCGGCGGCTTCCGTGGCCGTCCCGGTGGCGGTGGCCGGCCCGGTCAGCGCGGCGGTGCTGCCGGCGCGTTCGGTCGTCCCGGTGGCGCCCCCAAGCGGGGCCGCAAGTCCAAGCGGCAGAAGCGCCAGGAATACGACTCGATGCAGGCGCCGGTCGTCGGCGGCGTGCGGCTGCCGCACGGCAACGGCGAGACAATCCGGCTGGCCCGAGGCGCGTCGCTGTCCGATTTCGCCGAGAAGATCGACGCCAACCCCGCTGCGCTGGTACAGGCGCTGTTCAACCTCGGCGAGATGGTGACCGCCACCCAGTCCGTCGGTGACGAGACGCTGGAGCTGCTCGGCAGCGAGATGAACTACAACGTCCAGGTCGTCAGCCCCGAGGACGAGGACCGGGAGCTGCTGGAGTCCTTCGACCTGACCTACGGCGAAGACGAAGGCACCGAGGAAGACCTGCAGATCCGCCCGCCCGTCGTGACCGTCATGGGCCACGTCGACCACGGGAAAACCCGATTGCTGGACACCATCCGCCAGACCAACGTCCGCGAGGCCGAGGCCGGCGGCATCACCCAGCACATCGGTGCCTACCAGGTCGCCGTCGAACACGACGGCATCGAGCGGCCGATCACCTTCATCGACACCCCCGGTCACGAGGCGTTCACCGCGATGCGTGCCCGTGGTGCCAAGGCCACTGACATCGCGATCCTGGTGGTCGCCGCCGACGACGGCGTGATGCCGCAGACGGTGGAGGCGATCAACCACGCGCAGGCCGCCGACGTGCCGATCGTGGTGGCGGTCAACAAGATCGACAAGGAGGGCGCCGACCCGGCCAAGATCCGTGGTCAGCTCACCGAATACGGTTTGGTACCAGAGGAATTCGGCGGCGACACCATGTTCGTCGACATCTCCGCCAAGCAGGGCACCAACATCGAGCAGCTGCTCGAGGCGGTGCTGCTGACCGCCGACGCGGCGCTCGACCTGCGGGCCAACCCCGACATGGAAGCCCAGGGTGTGGTGATCGAGGCGCAACTGGACCGCGGTCGCGGACCGGTGGCCACGGTGCTGGTGCAGCGCGGCACGCTGCACGTCGGCGACTCCGTTGTGGCCGGCGACGCGTACGGCCGGGTGCGCCGCATGGTCGACGAGCACGGCGAGGACGTCGAGGCGGCACTGCCGTCGCGGCCGGTGCAGGTCATCGGATTCACGTCGGTGCCCGGCGCCGGTGACAACTTCCTCGTCGTCGACGAGGACCGCATCGCGCGCCAGATTGCCGACCGGCGCAGCGCCCGCAAGCGCAACGCGCTGGCCGCGCGGGCCCGCAAGCGGATCAGCCTGGAAGACCTGGATTCGGCGCTGAAGGAAACCAGCCAGCTGAACCTGATCCTCAAGGGCGACAACGCCGGTACCGTCGAGGCGCTGGAAGAGGCCCTGATGGGGATCCAGGTCGACGACGAGGTAGCGCTGCGGGTCATCGACCGCGGTGTCGGTGCGATCACCGAGACCAACGTCAACCTGGCCTCGGCGTCGGACGCGATCATCATCGGCTTCAACGTGCGAGCCGAGGGCAAGGCCACCGAGCTGGCCAACCGCGAAGGCGTCGAGATCCGCTACTACTCGGTGATCTACCAGGCCATCGATGACATCGAGAAGGCGCTGCGCGGGCTGCTCAAGCCGATCTACGAAGAGGTCCAGCTGGGTCGGGCCGAAGTGCGAGCACTGTTCCGCAGCTCGAAGGTCGGCCTCATCGCCGGCTGCCTGGTCACCTCCGGGTCCGTGCGGCGCAACGCCAAAGCGCGCCTGCTGCGCGACAACATCGTGGTCACCGAGAACCTCACGATCCAGTCGCTGCGGCGCGAGAAGGACGACGTCACCGAAGTCCGCGACGGCTACGAGTGCGGTCTGACCCTGGGCTACGCCGACATCAAGGAAGGCGACGTCATCGAAACCTACGAGCTGGTCCAAAAAGAACGGGGGTAGGAACGCCCTATGCCTGATCCGGCCCGGGCGCGCCGGTTGGCCAAGCGGATCGTCACGATCGTCGCCTCGGCGATCGAGCATGAGATCAAGGATCCGCGGCTGGCCGGGGTGACCATCGTCGACGCCAAGGTGACCGGCGACCTGCACGACGCGACGGTGTATTACACGGTGATGGGTCGCACGCTGGACGAGGAACCGGATTACGCCGGAGCCGCGGCGGCGCTGGAACGGGCGAAGGGTGTGCTGCGCACCAAGGTCGGGGCCGGCACCGGGGTACGGTTTACGCCCACGCTGACGTTCGTTCGCGACACGGTGTCCGACGCCGCGCACCGGATGGAGGAGCTGTTGGCGCGGGCGCGCGCAGCCGACGAGGATCTGGCCCGGGTGCGCTCAGGCGCCAAGCCGGCAGGCGATCCCGATCCCTACCGGACGACGCCGGGGGAGTCGAGTGACGGGGGCGACGCTAAGGACACCGGTGACGACGACCGATACGACGACTGACCTCGCCTCCGACGCCCGACGTGTCGACGCCGGCGGCGCCGCCCAATTGCTTTCTGATGCCGCCACGATCGGGGTTGTCTGCCACGTCTATCCCGATGCCGACACCATCGGCGCCGGGTTAGCGCTGGCCTTGGTACTTGACCGGTGCGGCAAGCAGGTCCAGGTCAGCTTCGCCGCACCGGCGACATTGCCGGAGTCGCTGCGCTCACTGCCCGGCGGTCGCCTGATGGTCGAGCCGGACAGCATGCGCCGCGACGTGGATGTCACTGTGACAGTTGACATTCCAAGCGTCAACAGGCTCGGTGCGCTGAGCGACCTGGCCGCTACCGGGCATGAGCTGCTGGTGATCGACCATCACGCGTCCAATCAGCTGTTCGGGACCGCTAATTTCGTCGACCCATCGGCGGACTCCACCACGATGCTGGTCGCCGAGCTGCTGGATGCGTGGGGCGAGCCGATCGACGTCGAGGTGGCACACTGCCTGTACGCGGGACTGACGACGGATACCGGGTCGTTTCGCTGGGCCAGCGCCCGGGCCCATCGGTTGGCGGCGCGGCTGGTCGACCTGGGTGTCGACAACGCCGCGATCAGCCGGGTGCTGCTGGACACCCATCCGTTCGCCTGGCTGATGATGCTGTCTCGGGTACTGAACTCCGCACAGCTGCTGCCCGACGCTGTCGATGGTCGCGGTCTGGTCTACGCGGTCGTCGAGCACCAGGAGTGGATCAGCTCGCGCCCGGAAGAAGTCGAGAGCATCGTCGACATCGTACGCACAACGCAAGAAGCCGAGGTGGCAGCCGTTCTGAAAGAGGTTGCGCCGCAGGAGTGGTCGGTGTCCATGCGGGCAAAAGCGGCGGTGGATCTGGCGGCGGTGGCCTCGACGTTCGGCGGCGGCGGACACAAACTGGCCGCCGGGTATTCGACCGTC
>NZ_DASRBZ010000364.1:0-2302 GCF_035653355.1 Mycobacterium sp.
TCGAGGACATCAAGAACTCTGCCGGCCAGATCATCACGTTCATCGACGAGCTGCACACCATCGTCGGGGCCGGTGCGACCGGCGAATCGGCGATGGACGCCGGCAACATGATCAAGCCGATGCTGGCCCGCGGCGAACTGCGCCTGGTCGGCGCCACCACGCTCGACGAATACCGCAAGTACATCGAGAAGGACGCCGCGCTGGAGCGGCGCTTCCAGCAGGTGTATGTAGGGGAGCCGTCCGTCGAGGACACGATCGGCATCCTGCGCGGTCTGAAAGACCGTTACGAGGTGCACCATGGTGTGCGGATCACCGACTCGGCGCTGGTGGCGGCGGCCACGCTGTCCGACCGCTACATCACCGCCCGGTTCCTACCGGACAAGGCCATCGACCTGGTCGACGAGGCCGCGTCGCGGCTACGGATGGAGATCGACTCGCGGCCCGTCGAGATCGACGAGGTCGAGCGGCTGGTACGCCGCCTCGAGATCGAAGAGATGGCGCTGGCTAAAGAGGAGGACGAAGCCTCCAAGGAGCGGCTGGAGAAGCTGCGCTCCGAGCTGGCCGACCAGAAAGAGAAGCTGGCAGAACTTACGACGCGTTGGCAGAACGAGAAGAACGCCATCGACACGGTGCGCGAACTCAAGGAGCAGCTGGAAACGCTGCGCGGCGAGTCCGAGCGCGCCGAGCGCGACGGCGACCTGGCCAAGGCCGCCGAGTTGCGCTACGGGCGCATCCCGGAGGTGGAGAAGAAGCTCGATGCCGCGCTGCCGCAAGCGCAGGCCCGCGAGGCCATGATGCTCAAGGAAGAGGTCGGCCCCGACGACATCGCCGAGGTGGTGTCGGCGTGGACCGGTATCCCGGCCGGACGGCTGCTGGAAGGCGAGACCGCCAAGCTGCTGCGGATGGAAGACGAGCTGGGCAAGCGGGTTGTCGGGCAGCGCAAGGCCGTGCAAGCGGTGTCCGACGCCGTGCGCCGCAGCCGGGCGGGAGTGGCCGACCCGAACCGGCCGACCGGGGCGTTCATGTTCCTCGGCCCGACCGGTGTCGGTAAGACCGAGCTGGCCAAGGCGCTGGCCGAGTTCCTGTTCGACGACGAGCGCGCGATGGTTCGCATCGACATGAGCGAGTACGGCGAGCGGCACTCCGTGGCGCGGCTGATCGGGGCGCCGCCCGGCTACGTCGGCTACGAGTCCGGCGGTCAGCTGACCGAGGCGGTGCTCCGGCGCCCCTACACGGTGGTGCTGTTCGACGAGATCGAGAAGGCGCACCAGGACGTGTTCGACGTGCTGCTGCAGGTTCTCGACGAGGGCCGGCTCACCGATGGGCAGGGCCGCACGGTCGACTTCCGCAATACGATCCTGATCCTCACGTCCAACCTGGGGTCGGGCGGCACGCATGAGCAGGTGATGGCCGCGGTGCGGGCGACGTTCAAGCCGGAGTTCATCAACCGGCTCGACGACGTGCTGATCTTCGACGGGCTCAACCCCGAAGAGCTCGTGCAGATCGTCGACATCCAGTTGGCTCAGCTGCAGAAGCGGTTGGCGCAGCGGCGGTTGCAGCTGGAGGTGTCGCTGCAGGCCAAGCGCTGGCTCGCGCAGCGCGGCTTCGACCCGGTCTACGGTGCGCGCCCGCTGCGGCGGCTGGTGCAGCAAGCCATCGGCGACCAGCTGGCCAAGATGCTGCTCGCCGGCCAGGTGCACGACGGCGACACCGTGCCGGTCAACGTCAGCCCCGACGGCGAGTCGTTGATCCTCGGCTGATTGTGGCGACCCGCTGCGCCCGGCTGCGCCGCGCTGGCGATCGCCACGGGCTGATTGTGGCGACCCGCTGCGCCCGGCTGCGCCGCGCTGGCGATCGCCACGGGCTGATCCTCTAGCAGTGTTCGCCGGGCCCTGCCCGGTCACACGCAAAAGCTCCCATTTCGCAACGAAATTGGGAGCTTTTGCGTCTGCTCGTGAGGGGATTGTACGCGCGGACTAGCAAACCTTAATTTGGTTGTGACCTGCTCACATTCCCGGTTCTGGGCTAACAGCAGATACGCTAGCCGGGATGGTCCCGCTGTGGTTCACCCTGTCCGCGCTGTGCTTTGTCGGCGCGGCAGTGCTGCTGTACGTCGACATCGATCGGCGTCGAGGGCGCAGCAGGCGGCGTAAGTCATGGGCCCGCTCACACGGCTTCGACTACGAACCGGAGAACAGCGACCTGCCCCAGCGCTGGAAGCGCGGGGTGATGTCGACGGTGGGTCAGATCCCGGCCCGCAACGTCGTGCTTGGACAGATCCGCGGTGAGGCGGTGTACATCT
>NZ_DASRBZ010000365.1:0-2057 GCF_035653355.1 Mycobacterium sp.
TCGTAGACCAGATCCAGCGCCACCGTGCGCTGGTCTTCGGGAATCCGGTTGATCGGCAGGATCTTCGACGCATGCACGATCGCCGAATCCAGGCCCGCCTCCTGGCATTCGTGCAGGAACACGGAGTTGAGGACTTGGCGCGCAGCGGGATTGAGGCCGAACGAGATGTTGGACAACCCGAGTGTGGTTTGCACATTCGGGTGGCGTTTCTTCAGTTCGCGGATCGCCTCGATGGTCTCGATGCCGTCGCGGCGCGACTCCTCCTGCCCAGTGGCGATGGTGAAGGTCAAACAGTCGATGAGGATGGAGGATTCGTCGACGCCCCAGTTGCGGGTGATGTCGTCGATCAACCGCTCGGCGATCGCCACTTTCTTGTCGGCGGTGCGAGCCTGGCCCTCTTCGTCGATGGTCAGCGCGACCACCGCCGCGCCGTGCTCGGCGACCAATTCCATGGTCTTGTGGAACCGGGACTCCGGACCGTCGCCGTCTTCGTAGTTGACCGAGTTGATCGCGCAGCGCCCGCCCAGGTGTTCCAAACCCGCTCGCAGCACTGCGGTTTCGGTGGAGTCCAGCATGATCGGCAGTGTCGACGCGGTGGCCAGCCGGCTGGCCAGCGCGGTCATGTCGGCCGCCCCGTCGCGGCCCACGTAGTCCACGCACAGGTCCAGCAGATGCGCCCCGTCGCGGGTCTGCTCCTTGGCGATGTCCAGGCACCTCTGGTAGTCCTCGGCGATCATCGCCTCACGAAAAGCCTTGGAGCCGTTGGCGTTTGTGCGCTCCCCGATGACCAGCACCGACGCCTCTTGCTTGAACGGGACCGAGGTGTACAGCGACGACACCGCCGGCTCGTAGGTGATCTGCCGCTGCCCGGGCGTCACTGTGCGCACGGCCTCCGCGACCTGGCGGATGTGGTCGGGGGTGGTGCCGCAGCAGCCGCCGACCAGCGAGAGACCGAATTCGGCAATGAAACTGGCCAGCGCCTCGGCCAGCTCGTCGGGCTGCAGCGGATATTCGGCGCCTTTGGCGCCCAGCACCGGCAGGCCGGCGTTGGGCATCACCGACACCGGGATGCGGGCGTGTCGCGACAGGTAGCGCAGGTGCTCGCTCATTTCGGCCGGCCCGGTGGCGCAGTTCAGGCCCACCATGTCGACACCGAGCGGCTCGATCGCCGTCAGCGCGGCCCCGATCTCGCTGCCCAGCAGCATGGTGCCGGTCGTCTCCACCGTGACGTGGGTGATCACCGGGATGTGCCGCCCGGCCTGCTTCATCGCCCGCCGTGAGCCCAACACCGCCGCCTTGAGCTGCAGCAGGTCTTGACAGGTCTCCACCAGGATCGCGTCTGCGCCGCCGTCCAGCATGCCCAGCGCGGCCTCGGTGTAGGCGTTGCGGATCACCGCGTATTCGGTGTGGCCGAGGGTCGGCAACTTGGTGCCCGGGCCCATCGACCCCAGCACATAGCGTTTGCGCTCCGGCGTGGCAAGCTCATCGGCCACCGCGCGCGCGATCGAGGTGCCCCGGTGTGCGAGGTCGCGGATCTTGTCCGCGATGTCGTAGTCGCCGAGGTTGGACAGGTTGCAGCCGAACGTATTGGTCTCGACCGCATCGGCGCCGGCCTCGAAATACGCGCGGTGAATCCGTTCGATCACGTCGGGCCGCGTCTCGTTGAGGATCTCGTTGCAGCCCTCCAGCCCGCGGAAATCGTCGAGCGTCAGGTCCGCTGCCTGCAACTGGGTGCCCATGGCACCGTCGCCCACCATGACGCGCTGCGCCAAGGTGTCGAGCAGGTCGGTGTCGTAGGCGTGATCGTTCGAGAAAGTCACCCCGACAAGCATAGCTGGCCTATTCAAATGCTCTGTCCGTCACAGCGCGAACAGGCTGTGCAACGCCGTACGCTGATCCTGTGACCCCGCCCGATGCCAGGGCCGCGCTGCCCGAATTGCACAACACCGTCGTGGTGGCGGCTTTCGAGGGCTGGAACGACGCCGGCGACGCCGCCAGCGACGCCGTGGAGCACTTGGACGCCATCTGGGAGGCTGAGCCGATCGTCGAGATCGACG
>NZ_DASRBZ010000366.1:0-4333 GCF_035653355.1 Mycobacterium sp.
GACCGAGAACAGCACCTTGTGATCGGCCACGAACGGGATCGCCGAGCCGATGTTCGACATCGCCGAAGCTGTCGAAACAGCAACGGTCAGAACGTAATCCACCATCAGGGCACTGGCGACCAGCAGGCCGGCATTGGCGCCCAGGTTGGTGGTCACCACTTCGTAGTCCCCGCCGCCGGACGGGTAGGCGTGCACGTTCTGCCGGTAGCTGGCCACCACCACCAACAAGACGACGGCCACCGCCAGCCCGATCCACGGTGTCATCGCGTAGGCGGCCAGCCCGGCCACCGACAGCATCAGGAAGATCTCCTCCGGGGCGTACGCCACCGACGACAATGCATCGGAGGCGAACACCGGCAGAGCGATCCGCTTGGGCAGGAGGGTGTGGCTCAGTCGATCGCTGCGGAACGGCCGACCCAGAACCAATCGGCGCGCCGCGGTCGAGAGTTTGGACACGAGAGCCAAGGGTAAGCCCATGCGACGCTGGCGGTAGCGTTCCCTAGAGGGGAACGCTCCGGGTAGAAATCGGCGGGCCAGCGGGGCTGCCGACCGGGCCCCGAGGAGAGGCTGCTGCCGAAAGGACCTCAGGTGCGGGTAGTAGTGATGGGGTGCGGCCGGGTGGGCGCCGCCGTGGCCGACGGGCTGTCCCGGATCGGGCACGATGTCGCGGTCATCGACCGTGACAGCACCGCCTTCAACCGGCTCAGTCCCGACTTCGCGGGCGAACGGGTGCTGGGCCTGGGATTCGACCGCGACGTTTTGCTGCGGGCGGGCATCGAGCAAGCCGGCGCGTTCGCCGCAGTGTCGTCCGGCGACAACTCCAACATCATCTCGGCCCGGCTGGCCCGCGAAACATGGGGTGTGCAGCGGGTTGTCGCGCGCATCTACGACGCAAAACGCGCCGCCGTCTACGAGCGGCTCGGCATCCCCACGATCGCCACAGTGCCCTGGACCACCGACCGGCTGCTCAACGCCCTGCTGCGGGAAAGCGAGACGACCAAGTGGCGCGACCCCACCGGTACCGTCGCCGTCGTCGAGCTGGTCGTGCATGAAGACTGGGTGGGCCACCGCATCACCGATCTGGAAGACGCCACCGGCGCCCGGGTCGCGTTCATGATCCGCTTCGGTAGCGGGCTGCTGCCCGAACCGAAAACCGTGATCCAGGCCGGCGACCAGGTGTACGTCGCCGCGATCGCCGGACGCGCCACCGAGGCGCAGGCCATCGCCGCCCGCCCGCCCAGTGAGGACCTCGAATGAAAGTCGCGATCTCCGGAGCGGGCGCCGTCGGCCGTTCGATCGCCCGCGAGCTCATCGAGAGCAGTCACGAGGTGACGTTGATCGAACGCAACATCGATCACATCGACGTCGACGCCATCCCAGCCGCGCACTGGCGGTTAGGCGATGCCTGCGAGCTGAGCTTGCTGGAGTCGGTGCACCTCGAGGACTTCGACGTCGTGGTAGCCGCCACCGGCGACGACAAAGCCAACGTGGTGCTGAGCTTGCTGGCCAAAACGGAGTTCGCGGTGCCACGTGTGGTGGCGCGGGTCAACGATCCCCGCAACGAGTGGCTGTTCACCGACGCCTGGGGCGTGGACGTGGCGGTGTCGACCCCGCGGATCCTGGCCTCATTGGTCGAGGAAGCGGTCGCGGTCGGCGACCTGGTGCGGCTGATGGAGTTCCGCAAAGGCCAGGCCAACCTGGTCGAGATCACGCTGCCTGACGACACCCCATGGGGCGGCAAGCCGGTGCGCAGGCTGCAGCTGCCGCGCGACGCCGTGCTGGTGACGATATTGCGCGGCCCACGGGTCATCGTGCCGGCACCCGACGAGCCGCTGGAAGGCGGCGACGAACTGCTGTTCGTGGCGGTTACCGAGGTGGAGGAGGAGCTGCGTCAGCTGCTGCTGCCGGAGCATCAGCCGGCGCCGAGCGCATCGCACGCTGGGCAGCCTTGATCGCCAGGTAGGTCAGTGCCGCCGCCGCGGCAGTCAGCGGCCAGCCCATTCCGATCCGGGCCGCGGCCAGCCAGCCGGTGTGGTCGGCGTCGTAGAGCAGCCGCTGCACCACGAACCGAGCGCCGAACACCAGCACCCAGGCCAGCGTCGCCGCGTCGAACGCCAACAGCGCGCCACGCACCCGTCGCCAGCTGCGGTCATGCCCGCTGGCCCAGCTCCACACGTAACCGACCAGCGGACGCCGGATCAACACCGATAGCGCGAAGATCACCGCCCAGATCAGCGACATCCAGATGCCCAAGAGGAAATAGCCCTTCGATTGCCCGACCGCGTAGGCGACCAGCGCGCAGCAGGCGACGCCGAAGAAACCGGACACCGCTGGCTGCGTCGACTCCCGCCGGGCAAGGCGCAGCAGCAAGATCACCGCGGCGGCGGCCAACGCAGCGCCGATAGCGGGCAGCAAACCGAAAGCACCGGACACGCCGACGAAGACCACCACCGGCAGAGACGAGTAGATGAGCCCGCTCACCCCGCCCAGCTGTGCCAGCAGGCGGTTGTCGCCGCTGCGATCAGCAGCCATGACTCACCCCGATGAGCGCGACGCCGTCACCGTCCTGCGCCGTCACCGCTGAATTTCGTAGTGCGGGTTGTAGACCGCCTTGGCACCGTTTTCCAGCGTGCCCAACCGACCCCGCACGCGCAGCGTGCGGCCCGACTCGATGCCGGGGATGCGCCGCTGCCCCAACCACACCAAGGTCACGGTGTCGGTGCCGTCGAACAGTTCCGCGCGGACCCCGCCGGCGCAGCCCTTCGCGTTGGCCTCGACGCTGCGCAAGGTGCCCACCATCGTGACCTCTTGGCCGCGCTGGCAGTCGATCGCCCGCTGGGCTCCGGTATTGAGCGCCTCGTCGGACAATTCCTCGACGTCGAGTTGCTCCGGGTCTTCCGTCAACCGACGGGTGAGCCGGCGCAGATAACTTGCGGCCGTCATGGCCTCTCCTGACGCTTCTGCCAGTCCTTCATGGACGCCATCTAGTTATGCCAACGGACACCGTAGACCTGTTGGTTCCCCGATGCCACACACCCCTCAGGGTGGCGTTGGAGTACCCACAAACCGCGGGCAGTATCAGGGGGTGGCTGTGAATTTGCGCGGTGTCAGCACTGTCTTGTTGCCTGGCACCGGCTCCGACGACGATTACGTCGCCCGCGCCTTCGCCCGCCCACTGCAAAAGGCCGGCGCGGTGGTGATCGCGCACCCGCCGCAGCCCGGACAGCTGATCGACGGCTACCGCGCCGCCATGGACAGTGCCGCTCAGGCCGGTCCGATTGCGGTCGGGGGTGTGTCGATCGGCGCAGCGGCGGCGGTCGCGTGGGCGTTGGACCATCCAGACCGCGCGGTCGCGGTGCTCGCCGCGTTGCCCGCGTGGACCGGGGCGCCGGTGAGCGCCCCGGCCGCCGACGCGGCACGGCACTCGGCGCATCAGCTTCGCCGCGACGGCCTGGCGGCGACGACGACGCAGATGCGGGCATCCAGCCCACGCTGGTTGGGCGACGAACTGGCCCGGTCGTGGCAGCGCCAGTGGCCGCAACTGCCCGACGCCATGGAGGAAGCGGCCACCTACGTCGCGCCGACCCGCGCAGAGCTTGCGCGACTCGTCGCACCGCTGGCGGTGGCGGCCGCTACGGACGACCCGATTCATCCCCTGCACGTAGGTGTCGAATGGGTGAGCGCCGCACCGCGCGCAGCGCTGCGGACCCTGACGCTGGATCAAATCGGCGCCGAGCCCGCCGCTTTGGGCGTGGCCTGCCTGGCTGCGCTCGGCGATCTCTAGGGTCAGCCGCTGGTGCTGCTGCGCAGCTGTTGCATTGCCGAGCCGCCGGCGCTGCGGCGCGCCTCCGGCTCGGAGCCACCCGGCTGCTGCGCCGCGGCCTGTTGTGCAGCGGCCTCACGCAGCTGGGCCGCCATCGGCTCGGGCAGCTGCACCGGCAACGGCGTCCTGACCGGCAGCGGCGTATCGCCACGGCGAACGACCGTGTCGGCCAACGCTTCTCGTGCTTCCTGAGTCAGCGCGTCCATGGTCTCGTGTGAACCGTTGACCACACAACGGATCATCCAGCGGTAGCCGTCGACCCCGATGAACCGCACCGCGCCGGTCGCGACGCCGACCACTTCCCGGCCCCACGGGCCATCTTGGATGCTGACGTTGACCGAGTCTTTGCGCAGCGACTCGGCGAGCTCGGCGGCCACTTCACGCCACAAACCGCCCGTCTTCGGCGCTGCGTAGGCGGCGATGGTGTAGCGGCCGTTGGGTGTGACGACCCACACCGCGCTCGGAATACCGGCCTCGGTGACCTCGACCTGCACCTGGCCAGCCCCGGGT
>NZ_DASRBZ010000367.1:0-2010 GCF_035653355.1 Mycobacterium sp.
ACTCGACATGTGGGCACACCGCCGCCGGCGAGGCGTGGATGTACACCACGCCGGTGGTCGCGTCGGCGAATTGGTTCGACGCACGCATCTGCTGCTCCTTCGGCTCCACGAGGGACGTCTTCCCCAACGACCTGGTGAACCGACGAGCAGGCTGCGGATAAACCGCCAGATGAAGTTGTGCCTTGCGTGTCTATTGTGCCTCTTGATACCCCTGTTGCGCTAGTGTGCGATGTCGGGAAATTACCGCATCCGATAACGCTGGCCATAGGGTTAAGGCCCAGTCGCCGAAATCGCGGTCAGTGAGAACCACCAGGGCCAGGCCAGCGTCTGGATCGGCCCAAATAAAACTGCCTGACTGGCCGAAATGGCCAAACGTCCGAGCCGAGTTAAATGCACCGGTCCAGTGTGGTGATTTGGCGTCGCGGATCTCGAAACCCAGGCCCCAGTCGTTGGGCCGCTGCACGCCGTATCCGGGCAGCACACCGTCCAGCCCCGGAAATTGCACGGTGGTCGCCTCGGCGTGCATCTGCGCCGAGACCGTCGCCGGGCGCAGCAGATCGACCGCGAACGCCGCCAGGTCGGCGACCGTGGAGGTGGCGCCGAAGCCCGCCGCCTCCACGCCGCCGTCCAACCGGGTGGCGGCCATCGCGAGCGGCTCGAACACCGCCTCGCTGAGGTAGCGAGTGAACTCGATGCCCGATGCTTGTTCCACCGTCTCGGCCAGCACGGTGAAGCCTTGGTTGGAGTACACCCGGCGGCTGCCGGGCTTGGCCAGTATGTGGTCGGAGTGCATCGCCAGCCCCGACGTGTGTGCCAACAGGTGGCGAACCGTGGAGCCGGGCGGGCCGGCCGGAGTGTCCAGCTCGACGACGCCTTCTTCGATGGCGACCTGGACTGCGCGGGCCACCAACGGTTTGGTCACCGACGCCAACGCGAATTCGCGGCCGGTGTCGCCGTGGCCGGCCAGCACTCCCTCGGGGCCGATGACCGCGGCGGCGGCGGTCGAGACGGGCCAGTCGTCGAGTGCGTCGAGTGCAGCCATCGCGGCAGAGCGTATTTCATGCCCTGCCGAGCCTGCACCTACAGCTAAAGAATCGCGGTGATCACGGCCGTGTACGCAGAATCGATGCCACCAGCGCAGGCTCGACGGAATGCCGGCGTTTTCGATGGCGGCGACCCGCTGCGCCCGGCTTCGCCGCGCTTGCGATCACCGCTTAGGTTTGACCCCATGAGTCAGACAGTGCGCGGCGTGGTTTCACGCAAGAAGGGCGACCCGGTCGAAATGGTCGACGTCGTCGTTCCCGACCCCGGCCCGGGGGAAGTGCTGGTCGATGTCACCGCATGCGGGGTATGCCACACCGATCTCACCTACCGCGAGGGCGGCATCACCGACGACTACCCGTTTCTGCTCGGCCACGAAGCCGCTGGCACCGTCGAATCGGTCGGACCTGACGTGACCGCAGTCGAGCCCGGCGATTTCGTGATCCTCAACTGGCGCGCGGTCTGCGGTCAGTGCCGGGCCTGCAAACGCGGCAGGCCGCACTTGTGCTTCGACACATTTAACGCCGAACAGAAGATAACGCTGACCGACGGCACCGAACTGACCCCCGCGCTGGGCATCGGCGCGTTCGCCGACAAGACACTGGTGCATCAGGGCCAGTGCACCAAGGTCGATCCCGCGGCCGACCCGGCGGTGGCCGGGCTGCTGGGCTGCGGGGTGATGGCCGGGATCGGCGCCGCGATCAACACCGGGGGCGTGACCCGCGGCGACTCGGTCGCGGTGATCGGCTGCGGCGGCGTGGGGGACGGGGCCGTGCTGGGCGCCCGGCTGGCCGGGGCGCGCACGATCATCGCCGTGGATGTGGACGACCGCAAGCTGGAGTGGGCCAGGGACTTCGGCGCGACGCACGTGATCAACTCGCGCCAGGCCGACCCGGTCGAGGGCATCAGGGAGCTGACCGGCGGCGTCGGGGCTGACGTGGTGATCGAGGCGATCGGCAGGCCGGAGAC
>NZ_DASRBZ010000368.1:0-11973 GCF_035653355.1 Mycobacterium sp.
GGTCGCTGCGTCCCCCGGCGAACGCGTGGGCTGCCTCCATCACCGCCGTTTGCCGGGCGAGCCGCTGCTCGGACGTCATGGGCCTTCCGCGCACGATTCGCTCGGCGACCTCCGGTGTCGCGGTCGCTAGCGACGGCAGGGGCGGATCATGGGACAGGCCACCGGATCCCACGATCAGCACCCGCTGATCCAGAGTCGCCAGGTAGTTGCCGACAGCAGCACCGAGGGCCCGGGACCGCTGCAGCGGGCCCAGCGGCGTGGCCACAGCGTTGATGAAGATTGGCACGATCGGGCGCGCCGTGGCGTCCTCGAACAGTTTCTCCAGGGGTTGGACGGTGCCGTGGTCGACATCCATATCGGCCGATACCGCGATGTCGACGCCGGCGGCAAGGACAGATTTGGCGCAGTCATTCGCGAGATCCTCGGCAACGTTGAGCGGGCCGGCGTGCGTGCCGTAGTCACCGACCCCTTGGGCGTGCGTGCCGATGCAGAACGGCGGCATGACCTTGTAGAAGAACCCGTTGTAGTGATCCGGGGCAAAGATGACCACGAGCTCGGGGTCGTAGTCGCGGACGAATGCCCGCGCCTGATCGAGCGCAGAGTTGATGTCATCAAGAAGGTCCTGCGACGGCCCGGGCAGATTCAGCAGCGGGCTGTGGGACATACAGCACAGGGCCAGCGTCATCGTCGGAATCACCTCCTCCGCTCAGGGTGAGGGTGTCGAAGAGCGAGGCACTGACCTCCGGTGCACGCTGCGCGATACAGGCGCCGGCGATGCACCGATCGGGGCGCAGGAACAGCACGGATTCGCGGTGGCTGTCGAACCATTTCTTGAGTTCACCGTCCCGGTCGCCGACGACCACAACGTTGGGGTCGTCGTGACCGGTCCAGTGCAGTTGGGCAAGCGGACGTGCGGCCACGAACCGCGCACCCAAAGCTTTCCAATGCGAAAATGCTGCAGCGCCAAGGATTTCGCACGGGTTGTTGTTCCAGCACAACACCGCGAACCAGCTGCCGAGAACGTCGTCCAGCAGCACGTTCTGTGTTTCGCGAGTATCGACGCGCGGTTGGATGAACAGGGTGCCGACCGGCGAGTCTGAGCGAGGATCGGTGTGAACTACCGCCCCTTGCTCGTAACGCGGCATCGGCTTGAACCGCATCTCCAGCACATACCGCTTGAGCGGCGGCACGATTGACGCCGCGCGCATCAGGGCGTCTCGCATGGCGGCGACCCTGCGATCCGTCGGCGAGATGACTCGTCCCACCATCGTCGACAGGTCGATCATCGCGCGGGCATGCTTGCGCCGCTCCACGTCGTACGTGTCGAGCAGCGCATCGCCGGCCCGCCCCGTCACCACCGCGGCAAGCTTCCAGCCGAGATTGGCGGCGTCGCGGATGCCGCTGTTGTAACCCTGGCCTTGCCACACCGGCATCAGATGCGCCGCATCACCGGCCAGCAGCAGCCGGCCGCGCCGGAAGGCGCCCGCAATCCGCGAATGATGGGTGTAGATGCGGCGGCGGATGACGTCGACCCGATCGGGATATGGGACGAACGGCGCCAACATGCGGGCGAGGAACGCCGGATCGTCGGCCTGCTCGTCGGATTCGTCGGCGTGGATCATGAACTCGAACCGCCGGATTCCATGAGCGATCGAGATCGACGCATACGGGCGCCGCGGGTCGGCCCCGACTTCGCTGTTGGGATGACCGAGCGGATCGTTGGCGATGTCGACCACCAGCCAGCGCGTCGACGACGTCGTCCCGTCGAAGGACACCCCCATCATCCGCCGCGTCGCGCTGCGCCCACCGTCGCAACCCACGACGTAGCGCGCCCGCACAGTGGGCTCCCCGTCACCACCGATCTCGACGGTGACGCCGTCGGCGGTTTCTGCACACGACGTCATCGGGCGGCCCCACCACACCTCGACGTGCTCGAATCGATCTAATCCGCTGAGCAATTCGGCATCAACGAGCGGCTGCACGAAACCATTGCGCTTGGGCCACCCGAAACGCGCGTCGGCCGGGGCCATTTCGGCGAGAACCCGTCGTTTGGCGTCGACGAAGCGCAGAATCTGGTTGGGTACCGTGTGCGGCAGGATGCGATCGACCAGGCCGATCGCCTGGAACGTGCGCAAGGCTTCGTCGTCGAGCCCGACTCCGCGGGGATAGTCGATCAGCGTTTCTCGCTCTTCGAGCACCAGCGTCCGGACACTTTGCAGGCCAAGGATATTGGCCAGGGTCAGCCCGACAGGGCCGGCTCCCACCACGACGACGTCGACATCGGTCACGTCAGCGTCCCAACAGGAAATCAAGATGCAGGCGGTTAAAGGTCTTGGGGTCCTCGTATTGCGGCCAGTGGCCGCAGCCGGGCATCACCTCGAAGCGCGCGCCGGGGATCATCGAGGCGATGCGGCGGCCTTCCTCCACGTCGGCGGTCGGGTCGTCACTGGTCCACAGCACTAGGGTCGGCGCTGTCATCGCCCCGTACTCGGCCGGGCCGAGCAGGTTGCGCGCCCGGGTCTCGGGGTCTTGGAGCGCCATGATGTCGCGCATGGCGGCAACGAAACCCGGCTGCCGGTAGATGCGTTGGCGGCTGGCGACCAGGTCGTCGTAGCTCTTCGACTTGTCGGCCATCAACCACTTGATGCGGGCCTGCACGGTTTCCCAGGTCGGGTTTTCGGCTGCGGCCATCGACAGGGTGATGATCCGCTGCATCACTTCGGGGTCGGCTTGCGAACCGCCTGCGGTGTTGAGCACGAGCCGCTCGATCCGGTCGGGATGGTCGACGGCGGCGCGGGCGGCCACCCAGCCGCCGAGCGACTCGCCGGACAGGCTGGCGCGTTCGGCGCCGATCGCGTCCAGCACCGCCAACAGATGCTCGACATAGTGCGGGATCTCGAGCGGGTGGCCGGGCTTGTCGGTGTAGCCGTGCCCCAGCATGTCGATGGCCCAGGTGGAGAAGTGTTCGGCGTGCGCGTCCAAGTTGCGCACGTAGGCCTCGGCGTGCCCGCCCGATCCGTGCAGCAGCACCAGCGCTGGTTTGTCATCCGCGTCGCCGGCGTGCAGGTAGCGGGTTCGGATCCCGCCGGCGTCGAGGTAGCCCTGGGTAAACGGGACACCTTGAAGGTCACTCCAGATGCTCTCGTGCTCCGCCACGGGTCCTCTCTTGGCATCGCGGAAATTCGATCCTCGATTTTGACAGCGGTGTGTGCTAATATCGCACATTAGTGTGCTGTATATATAAGAGCATCACTCTCACGCCGTCGTCTGTCAAGGATGGGCCGAGGCCATGAACGGTTCGCAGACCCTGGCCAGGGGCCTGGCTGCGTTGCAGCTGGTCGCCGCCGCGCCGGCGGGGCTCAACGTCCAGGAGGTTGCCGGCGGCCTCGAGGTGCACCGGACGATCGCCTATCGGCTGCTCACCACGCTGGCTGAATTCCGGCTGGTGGCAAAAGGGGAAGACGGCCGTTACCGACCGGCCGCGGGACTGGCCGTGCTGGGCGCATCGTTCGACCGCAACCTGCGCCAACTAAGCCTGCCGATCCTGCGCGCCCTCGCCGACGATCTGGGCACCACGGTGTCCTTGCTCGTCGCCGAAGGCGATCAACAAGTGGCGATCGCGGTGATCGTGCCCACCCACGTCGCCTACCAACTCGCCTTCCACGAGGGCAGCCGGTATCCGCTGAACCGCGGAGCCGCCGGCATCGCGCTGTTGGCCAGCATGCCCCCACGCCCGGGCGAACGCGACCTGGTCACCCAAGCCCGACGGCAGGGCTGGGTGATCACACACGGGGAGATCGAGCCGAACACCTACGGCCTGGCGGTTCCCGTCCACCGTGATCCACCGTCGCCGCCGACTTGCATCAACCTGATCTCCCACCGCGAAGACGTGGTGATACGCGGCAAGGATGCAGTCATCAAGGCGGCCAAGCAATTATCGGCGATTCTGAGCTGAAAGGACTTTGACCAGATGCCGTCGTGGAGCCATGAAGTCGACGTCGTCGTGCTCGGCAGCGGAGGGGCGGGGCTCACTGCCGCACTGACCGCCGCGGTCAACGGCGTGTCAGTGGGGCTTTACGAGAAGGCGCAGACCGTGGGCGGCACCACTGCCGTGTCGGGTGGTGTGGTGTGGATCCCCGCGCACAACCGTTGCCCCGAGGGGGAACTGACCGTGGCCGACGCATTGCGGTATCTGCGTGCGCAATCACTCGGCTCGATGGACGACGCGCTGGTCGAAACATTCGTGCGCACCGGCCCGGCCATGCTCGACTTCGTCGAGGCGCACAGCCCGCTGCGCTTCGAGATCGCTGCCGGCTTTCCCGATTACAAGCCCGAGCTGCCGGGCGGGCGGCCATCCGGTGGGCGATCGCTGAACGCAGCCCCGTTTGATCTCACCCAACTTGGCGACTGGCGCAATCGGATCACGTCGTTTCCCGCCGACTGGTCCAACGTCGGGTTCGACGCCGAAACCCGTGCCCGTTTGCATGCAGAGGTCGACGAACAGGCCGGCGAGGTGTGCGTTGCCGGCACCGCGCTGGTCGCGGGACTGCTCAAGGGATTACTCGACTTGGGGGTTGAGCCGCAAACCGGTGCGCGCGCCGAGGAGCTCGTTGCCGACTCGGGTCGAATTACGGGCGTGCGGATCTCCTGTGGCGGGGACAGTCTGACCGTTCGCGCGCGGCAGGGTGTGATCTTGGCGTGCGGCGGCTTCGAGTGGGATTCGGTGCGGGTCAACGCCTTCCTGCGCGGACCGATGCAGGGGGCGGTCTCGCCGCCCAACAACACCGGCGACGGCCTGCGGCTGGCGATGGCGCACGGGGCTGACTTGGCCAACATGGGAGAAGCGTGGTGGGTGCCGATCGTGCAGATCCCGGGCGACACCATCGACGGCAAGCAACGCAGCCGCAGCGTCCGGCTGGAACGGACCCGTCCGCGCAGCATTATCGTCAATCGTGCCGGTCGCCGCTTTGTCAACGAGGCGTGTGATTACAACTCCATGGCCGGCGCTTTCCACTACCTCGATCCGCGGAACGGTTACGTCAACGATCCCGCGTGGATCGTGTTCGACGCTCTGCATCTGAAGCGATACGGCTTCCTGGGTGTCGCGCCCGGGGAGCCGGTGCCGGACTGGTTCTGCGCATCTGAGGACTTCGCGGAGTTAGGCGCAAAGACCGGTATCGACGCCGACGGGCTGGCGCAGACGATCGAGCACTGGAACCGCAACGTCGCTGCGGGTTCCGATCCTGATTTCGGGCGCGGCTCAAGCGCATACGACGGCTACTGGGGTGACGAACGCGCCACCACGCTCGCCGGCAAGACCCTCGGACCTATCGACACGCCGCCTTATTACGCGGTGCCGGTGTCGGTGGGTGCGATGGGCACCAAGGGTGGGCCGCGCACCGATCGCGACGCCCGGGTGTTGCATGTCAGCGGCGAGGCGATCCCCGGCTTGTTCGCGGCAGGTAACGCCATGGCCGGTGTCACCGGGCGGGCCTACGGTGGGGCTGGCGGGACCATCGGCCCGGCAATGGTTTTCGGCTATCGCGCAGGGTATGCCGCCGCGACCGGTAAGTCGGTGGACTAGTGCAGTTTGCTAGTGGTGATCTTCGGCAACGGGACTCATTACCGGACCATACCGACGAAGTAGCTACCGAGCAGACACACTGCCATCAGCACCACCCAGCCATCCGTGAGCCGACACAACAGGGCGGGGGCGTGCCTTACTTCCATGAACTCGCGAAAAACGATGCGCACCTTGATGAGCGCCATCACGATCGCGCTGACCGTGACCACGGCGCTGGGCTTGAGTGCCCGGGCGGGGTCAATCGAGCCCACCCACAGATAGACGAGCGTGATCGCAGACAAGACCAGCCACACGACGAGCAATCTCTTGTTGAATCCAGCTTTCACTGATCACCTCACGACGTAGAGCAGTGCGAAGATGACGATCCACAGAAAGTCGACGGTGTGCCAGTAGGTCGCGCCTGTTTCGACGAGCTCCTGGGACCGCCGTTCCGGACTGCGGAGCTGGTATACGACGACACCCACGGCGACGAAGCCGATCAGAAGGTGTAGAAAGTGGATGCCGGTCAGAAAGAAATAGTGTTGGAAGAACTCATTGCTAGAGAACGTGAAACCGCGGTGGACGTATGTCACCCACTCGGACACCTTCGAAGCCAGAAACACGAGCCCAAAGACGATGGTGGCCAAGGCATTCGCTAATGCAGACCGGAACATTCCGCCACGGGACGCTTGGACGCATCGCGCCATGGACCAGGAACTCATGAGCAGAACAAGCGTTTCGAAGACGCCAATGCGCAGATCGAGCTCGGCCTGTGATTTCAGGTAGAGCTCAGGGCTCTGCGTGCGAAAGATCATGTAAACAACGAAATAGCTGGTGAATACCAGTGCCTCGAAGAGAACGAAGGCCCACATGTCGGGCTGCCCGGGAACAAACTTCGCAAGTTTCTCTTGCGGTCGCGAGCCGGCGTCCGCAAGCTCGGTCATTGTGCCGCCTCCAATTGAGTGGGTGCCTCAGGCGTCGCCAAGTCCGGAAGTGACCCGGTACCGAAGTCCTCGCGCCGGATCATCTGCCTGAGCAGGAAGATGAAAACTCCTGTATAGATGCCGAATACGACCATGTCGATCCACCATGCGATCAAACCGTTCCAGGCGAAGACGCCTCGCTTGAAGAGCCACGCCGGCGAAACGACGACTTCGGTGAGCGCATTGCAGAGATTCAAATAGCCGAACCACTTTGGGAACACACGATTCTTATCGATCAGAATCGCCAGCATCCACACCAACGAGCCAATCAGGAACACACCCATAGTGCCGACGAATGACAAAAATGCGAAGTCGTACAGCCAGGTGATCAGCTCGGGATCGCGGTTAGGCCGCATGGCTCCGACGGTGAGCGCGATGCACATCAGCAGCATGCCGGGAATCGCGCTCAGCGAATACAGGACGAGGTACGAATAGCCGTAGGCACGGCTGATTGACATACGCCGCATGGAATAGGCGATGAGCGCGTTGGTAGGCGCGGTCATGCCGGTGATGAGGAACATGATGCCGAAGCCAATGAGGATGCCGCAGTGGTTGTGGTCGAACCACTGCACGACCCTTCGCGTATCCCAACCGGGATTCGGCGGCGGCTGAGTGCGGCTCAGCACGAAGAACGCCACGGCGAACAGGTTGTAAAAGACGACCGTCGTCCACCAGGCGAACCACAGCTCACGCTTGGGATTGTTGCGACAGTGCCAGGCGAGACGGCTTAGCGGCGAGCCCGAGGGCGGGTCGAGTGCGGTTGGAGGCTCTGTCACAGCTGTCCTCATTGGCGCCGCTCGCTCCTTGCTCCCAGCCGAACTGAGATCGCCATCGCCGACGCAACTCATGCGGCGACCTCGTCCTCGGCCCGCTGTCGATGCACGGTCTGCCCGATAACCACGCCCATTACGACGATCCAGGCGGCGATCGCGATGTTTTTGACCCAGAAGGGCAGCAAGCCGTCCCACGCCATCGGGCCAGCCAATGCCAGCCCCGTGAACGCGGCGGGCGCCAGCGCCACTGCGACGAGAAGATTGAAATGCGCTACCCACTGCTTGAACACCGGACGGTCTTGGCGATCCCAATAAATCGCCAAGGCCAGCAACACGCTTTGCATGATCAAGTAGGGCACCTGAATGGTGAAGGTAACCCACGCGAGATCGTTGAACAGCTGGGTCAGCTCCGGAGGCCGCTCCGGGCGGAAAGCAGCGAGGAGCCAAAAAAGATTGGCGATCAGAAAGATCGCGGGGCCGCCGGCCGCGCAGGCGAGCATGCAATAAGACAGGATCGGCGTGCGGTGAGCCATGCGGCGGATCTGCATGACGAGCAGCATCAGAATTGGGATCAAACCCACGCAGAACCAGTTGAACAAGATCATGCTGTAGCGAATACGCGCGAGATTCGCGGGATCGCGATAGAAAGCGGCGACCTGCTCTGCCGACATCGTTGGAGACAGCGGATGGACGAAGGCGGGGAACAAGAAAAACGCGGAGATCCAGATGATGGCCACCGCGGGCAGCGTCCAAAACAGGATCAACTCACCATTGGTTCGTCTCATGATCTCGGATCCTCACCAGGAAGCGCTTGCCGATCGGCTAGCCTGAAAGTAGCCGCTCGGCTAGCCAGGGTCAATAGCCGCTTGCCCGTCCCCGAACCAAGCCCGGGCGGCGAAAGCCGGCCCGGCGAGTAGTCCGACTAGACTAAGTCCAGTACGCTGGTCGATATGCCGACAGTCAACATTCACGAGGCAAAGACCCATTTATCGCAATTGCTTGCCCGGGTCGAGAACGGCGAGACGGTCACGATCGCACGCGCTGGGAAGCCGGTCGCCGACCTCGTCCCACACCTGCGCACCGATATCGTCTTTGGCGGGCTTGCTGGCCGACTCGACTACGACGCCGATCACTTCGACGATGTCGACCGCGATCTCCAGGCCTTGTTCGGGATCGCATGAGCGGCCTGTTGCTAGACACCCACGTCTTGCTCTGGCTGCTCGACGACAATCCGCGGCTCGGCGTGGATGCACGGAAGCGGATCGCGGCAAGTGCGCAGGTCTACGTCTCCGCGGCGAGCACATGGGAGCTGGCCAATAAAGCGGCCATTGGCAAGCTCACCCTGCCTGACGACCTCGACGAGGCGATCGACCGATCCGCGTTGCGCGATCTGCCCGTCACACGTCACCACACCCTGGCGTCCGACCTCATCGCACTACCGCACAAGGATCCCTTCGATGCGCTTCTTGTCGCCCAAGCGACGACAGAACGGCTCACGCTACTCACCGCAGACACGAAGCTGCTGAGGGTTTTGCCTGACGCCGTCGACGCCCGACTATGACTGACGCGCTGGCTTACGTTGCCACAGAACCGAGCTCCAGTGTCCCGCTGTGTATCCCAGCTATGACACCACCGTCGACGAGTAGGTCTGTGCCGGTGATGAAGCTTGCGGAGGGTCCAAGGAGGAACTCGGTAGCGGCAGCGATGTCGTCGGGCGTGCCGATGCGCCGCAGCCCGGCGTTGTCGACCATGGCCTGCATGAGCGCCCCGGATTCGCCGCTTAATTCCAGTTGTCCCATCGCCGTGGAGATGACGCCCGGGCTGATGCAGTTGATCCTAGCGCCACGCTCGCCCCAGCGGATCGCTGCGGCGGCTACCCGGATCTGGTTGGCGCGCTTGGCAAACGGGTAGGCCAGGCGGCTGTCAGTGATCGACGTGCAGGCGTCGAGGGTGAGCAGGTCGTCGGCGGGCGTGCTGGCCAGTTGATGCTGCAGCTGAGGATCAAGCGCTGGATACATGTGGCCGGCCATGCTGGCGATCACGACACCGGCGCCGCCAGGGGCGATGACCCGCCCGAACTCGTCGAGAACCAGCGCGACCCCGAGCAGATCGACAGCCAATAGCCTGTCAGCGGAAGCCTGTTTCGGCGAAAGGCCGGCGGTGTGAACCACTGCCGTAACGCGTCCGGCCGCCTCGGCCGTCTCGGCCAGCGCGGCCACCGAGCCGCGGGAGGTGACGTCGACTTCGCGGGTCAGGACCTGGTGCCCATCGCTGCCGAGCGCATCCGCCGCGGCCTTGAGACCCGTTTTGTTGATGTCTGCCAACACAATTACGCGGCCTGCGCCGATGCGGCGGGCGATCGCCAGCCCCATCCCGCCGGAACCGATGACGACCAAAACATCTTTGTCACTCGATTGCACTGTCGTGTGCCTTCCTCTGCCAGTGGGCTAGGAGATTTCCATGAAGCGTCGGGTCAGTCGCAGCAGCTGAGAACGCAGCACGTCGTCGTCGACGTCAGCGACGAGCGGATGCATGACGCCGACGGCGATGGCACCCGACAGCATCGCCGCCGTCACCTGGGCGTCGTCGCCGGCGTCGCCGACCAGCACGCTGTAGAGCCGCTGGATGAACTGCTGAAAGGGCTCGTGCTCGGCAAGTAGCCGAACAATCACGGGATCGAACTGCAGGGTACTGGCAGCGCCGCGCCGCTCGATGGCCACGTCGATCACCCGCTCGAGCAGCAGTTCGCGGGCCCGGGGCTGGCATTGCTCCGCCTCGGCAGCCTCAAGCGCCTCCTCCAGTCCTCCGAGTTCGCGCTCGGTGAGCGCAATGACGATCTCTTCCTTCGCTTTGAACTGATGGTAGACAGCCGCTTTGGTAACGCCGATCTCGTCGGCGATCATCTGCAACGACGTCCCGCTCACACCGTTTTCCCCGATCAACTTCAAGGCGGCGTCGAGAATGCGGGTCTGCGCAGCGCTGCGAGTGATGTCGCGGAATCGGCTTTCAGCCCGGATAGCTGCCACACGATGAGGGTAGTCGATCGGCTAGCGACCGCTTGCGTGCGTGCTCGCCGATTCAGCCGATACCAGCCGCTCGGCGGCGGTGTAGGGATCGTCGCGCCCGTCGGCGACGGATTCGGCGAGTCGGTCGAGGTCGGGATGGGTGCGCAGCAGGCTCTGGGCCAGCGACAGTATCTGAGCACGCGCGCGCGCCACCCGGCGTGCCCGGTTGTCGGCGCGGTGGTGGGCGTCGATGGCCTCCACCAGCTCGGGGACACGTTCTCCTTTGGCTGCGACGAGCATCAGGATCGGGGACTTGGTTTCGGCGCGCAGGTCTCTCACGGTCTGCTCGGCGCCGTCGCGGTCGGCCTTGTTCACCACGACGATGTCGGCGACCTCCAGCAGGCCGGCTTTGGCGGCCTGGACCGCGTCGCCCGCTCCGGGGTTGAGGATCACGACGGTCGGGTCGGCGACGGCGGCGATCTCGATCTCCGACTGGCCCACACCGACCGTTTCGAGCAGGATCACGTCGTAACGCAGGGCCCCCAGCAGCCGGATGGCGGCGGGCACGGCGGCGGCCAGACCGCCCAGGTGCCCGCGAGAAGCCACCGAGCGGATCAGTACGTCAGAGTCGTTGATATGCGCGGCCATTCGGATCCGGTCGCCGAGCAGCGCACCGCCACTGAACGGCGAGGACGGATCGACGGCAAGCACGGCCACCCGCAATTCGCGTTGCCGATAAGCCCCGACGAGGGCCGCGATCGTCGTCGACTTGCCGGCACCCGGCGGTCCGGTGATCCCGATGACGCGCACCGCCGACGGTTCGATACGTGCCAGAACTTCATCGCGCCGGTCACTTTCGACCAGGCTGAGCAATCGACCGGCGGCGCGTGGGGAGCCGTTGCGCGCGGCGGCGATCAGCTCGGCGATGTTCATCTGAACATCATGGCGCCGGTACCTCGATGACCGTGGCAGAACCCATCCCGCCGCCGGCGCACATGGCCGCGACGCCGATGCCGCCGCCGCGGCGGCGCAGTTCGTGGACCAGCGTTACCAGCATCCTGGCGCCGGTGGCCGCGACCGGATGCCCCAGCGAGCATCCGCTGCCGTTGACGTTAACGCGGTCGGGGTCGAGATCGAGCAGCTTGACCGTGGCCACACACATCGACGCGAACGCCTCGTTGACTTCGAACAGGTCGACGTCGGAGAGCGAAAGGTGAGCGCGGGCAAGCGCTTTCGGGATCACCTCGACGGGCGCCAAGCCGGTGGAGGCAGGGTCGACACCGACCGACGCCCACGACCGCACGGTGGCCAATGCGGGCAGCCCCAGCCGGTCGCTGGCGAGCGTCAGCACGGCAGCGCCGTCGTTGGCGCCGCACGCATTTCCGGCGGTGATCGAGAATCCTTCGATCTCGGGATGCAGTGGCTTGAGCGCGGCCAGCTTCTCCATGCTGGTGTCCCGGCGCGGATGCTCGTCGACCGAAAACAGCCCGTGCGGTGTTTCGATCGGCACGACCTCTTCCTTGAAGCGGCCTTCGTCGATCGCGGCAATGGCGTTGCGGTGCGACCGTAACGCCCACGCGTCCATCTCCTCGCGGCTGATACCCGCGTTGACGGCGGCGTTCCATCCGACGGTGATCGACATGTCGAGG
>NZ_DASRBZ010000369.1:0-6216 GCF_035653355.1 Mycobacterium sp.
ATATTGGAAAGGAGACTCGATCGTGACCGATCTTTCCTCTTTCGCTGAGCTCGCATCGATAGATCACGGACTGTGTGTGTTCAGCACCTTGCGTGGCGACGGAAGTATCCAGTCGTCGGTGGTCAACGCCGGCGTCTTGCCGCACCCAGTGACCGGCGCGCAAGTCGTCGGACTGGTGGCAATCGGCGGCTCACGCAAGCTGCGCAACCTGCGCGCCGATCCCCGAGTCGCCATCGTCGCCCGTGCTGGCTGGCAATGGGGAGCCGTCGATGGAACCGCCGAGATCATCGGACCCGACGACCCACATCCTGAGGTTGACGGGGAAGGCCTACGTGTTTTGTTGCGCAACGTCTTTAAGGCCGCCGGCGGCACCCACGACGACTGGGACACCTACGACCGGGTGATGGCCGAAGAACGGCGAGCCGCAGTGCTGATCGCCCCGAGCCGGATCTATTCCAATCCGGAAACCCGCTGACTCGGATCGACCTTTGATGTCGACGAAGTGGCTGACCTGCCGCCCGCTGAATTGACCGCCGTAATACCGCTAGCTAGCCTCATCAGCAGCTCACTTAGGGGGCGCGATGTTCGTTTACCACGGATCAGAGGGCTTAGTTCCTGGTTTCCGGCACTGAGCTCTGGCAAATCGGGCGGAAGGACATCGGATGGGTTTCGGCGATCAGTTGAAGGCTGATGTTCCGCAATACGTGCAAGGTGGGGCGGCGAACACCCCACCACCACCAATCGCGCCGGTTCCGGTACCGCCACCGGGTTCACCGATGGACGCATTGCTGGGGTTACTTCCTTTAGCTGCGAATGGCAGTGTCCCGACCGACAACACCGAGGCGCAGGCCGGCTATACGGAACGCGAGCAAAAGGTCAACGACGCAGTCACGAAATTTCCTGCCAATGAAGAGGAGTCCGCGGCCAAGCTGTCTGCTGTTGGCAATGACCCCAACCAGATGATGCAGATGGCCCAGCAGATGCCGCAGATGGCTACCGGCGTCGCACAGTCAGTCGCGGGCTCACTCGGTGGTTTGATCAATCCGTTGACCCAGATACCGCAGCAACTCGCGCAGGTAGGCCAGCAAGCTATGCAGGCGGGCATGGGGGCGCTACAGCACGGTGCAGGAGGCGGCGCTGCGGCTGCTGAGGCGATTCCCGGCGAGCTGCTCGGCGCCGAGAGCGCCCTCGGCGCGGGCGAGGGCGGGCTCGGGGCTGCAGGTGGCGGCGGTGCTGGGTTGGGAGGAACTACTCCGGCCGCGATGCTCGGGCCGCCGCCGGTGCCGTCAGCTGGGACCGTCCCGATGTCGTCGCCGACAACGCCGCCGGCGCCGCCGAGCTCATCTGAGCCGACCACACCGGCGCGGGGCGGAATGGGCGCAATGCCGATGATGCCTCCGGGTGCCATGCACGGTGGCGGCGCAGCCGGTAAGGACGAAAAAGCGGACACCAAGCGGGTTGTCCCCCCGTCAGTGAAGAACGGCGGGCCGGTGCAGGGGCGGATCACCACGCCGCCGACCACGCCCGAGGTAACGAAGCGCGTGGAAGGCAAGCCAGTCGCCAGTCGGCGCATCCTGCTGCCCCAGCACAAGCCGGAGGACGGCGGCGACGACGAAACTCGTTGACGCCGGTTATGGCTAACGGGCTCGGGCGGGTTCCGATACCGCACATCAATGTGCCGATACCTGGCCCGCCGACCGTGATCCTGCGTGGGATCGCCCACCTGACTGTGTCGGGGACAAACATTGAGAACTATGACGGATTCGAGCGTAAGGGCCCCCGTTTTCTGGCGCTGCTCGCGGCCGCCCTGCTATTAGGGTGGTTGCATCTCCGTGGAACATCAATCCCATAGGTTTGGTAACGATTCCCAACACCATCCCGTCCAACCGCTGAGCGACGACGCGGCCAAAGCGCAAGTTGTCGACGCCGCCAAGCAGGTTGTCTCCGTAGCCCAACTCAGGGGCGTGAGTGCAGGTTGCGACTTCGATTCATGTAACGACCAAGGCGACCCGCCCTATATGGACTCGTTGCAAGTTGTGTTCGACCTGCCGCCGGACACCAATAGCGATGCGTATTTTCAGGGATCGCGTCGGCGATGATAACCGTGGGCTGGCAGATAAATAAGCGGTACAAGTTTGGTCCGACACGGTTGGACAAGGGCGGGGTCACCGCCGAAATTGCGCCATTGGCCGCCAACCCAGGAAAAGGGCGGGTCAATGTTTACGGCGAATGCGCAACATGACCGACCATCACCACGACGACCTGCACCCCACTGATGTCACCGCCGAAGTTAACTGACGTGTTGAGCCCCAACAGAATTAATGGATGCGATCGACGCCAGTTACCGGTGATCGCTCACTTCGTCGAAGGGTGACTACAGCAATCGTGGATGAGCGATACGATCCAGGCATGTCGAGCCCGCCTCCTATGTCTTCTGGACCGCCCCCGCCACCCCCGTGGCCAATTGCGCCGTCCTCACCGAAGCGGCCATCGAAGTGGACGACGATCGCGTTCGGGATCGCGTTGCTGACGATCGGAGCGGTCGCAGTTGGGGCCTGGTTTCGGCCGTTGCCGGAGAACAAGCCTGCATCCCCGCCTGCGCCGACCTATACCAGCCAACAGATTGCCGACGCCAAGACGGCTGTGTGTAGTGCCTTTGACAAGGTGCACCATGCCGTGGATGTGGCCAACACTCGGAGCGGCGGCGACGATCCGACCGCGGTCCTGGCCGTTGCGACAGCCGCGCGCCAAGCGCTGGATGTCGGTAGCCGATATCTCCTCACAAAGCTGGCCGAAGAGCCGGCGACCCCGGCGGAGCTGGCATCGCAAGTTCGCAAACTCGCCGGCACATACCAGGAGGCAACGATTGACTACCTGGCCGAAGCGGGAGAAGCCGAATTAGGGCCTCTTGGTCACGCGTCTGACGAAGCAACAAATACGATTGATAAGCAATGTAAATGACTGGCTTTCCCCCAGGTGAGTGGTCCTTCCCGATTATCGGGGATAAGTGGCCGAGCGACTCGGCAATGGCTGCCCTTAGCACCAGTATTACTCATTGGGGTGGCCTTGAAAGTAGCTACCGCGATCATGAAACCCAACTCCTGCAAGCCATCTCGGGTCCGTTATCCGAAGATGGACAGCAAGGCATAACTGCCGATGACACCCGTGAGTCCTATCGTCGCGGTGCCGAGCACGATCGCCAGCTCGCCGACAAGTTTGGCATTTACAGAAATGCATTTCGCAGCGCCCACGACAGCATGGAGAGCCTTCGGCAGGAGCTGACGAGTTTGGCCGAAGAAGGCAACAAAGAAATCAACGACATCAAGAACTCAAAGGAGCCCGAAGAAATCAAGGTGGCACAGATCGTCGCCACAATACAACGGTATCGAGCGTTGGCCAATCTCGCCGCGGCCAAGTACGGCGAGAATGTCCTCGACGCGGTGCAGTCGATTATGGATGCGCAGGGGAATGGCCAGTCGGCTCGGGAATTCGCCCAAACTCATGGGCTTAATACGAGCCAGATGTATCGGCAACCCAACGACCAACAAGAATTGACGGATCGAGTCCGGGGAATGCTTGACAATAGCAGCGGGTCGATGGGGCCATCCAGCGCCGCCAAAACGCAGGGAGTACTCGCAGACGGGCCTTATACTCAGCAACCAATACCGGCGGCTAGCACGACAACCGGCCCATCCGGTGTCGCAAATACACAAGGAACACTTTCGGCTCCACCCACCGCGGTGGAACCAGCACCTGCTTCCAGTTTTGCTGGAGGCCCGGCTCCTATCGCCCAGACGCACGGCGTCAACCCCGGAGTGGCTACGCCGCCTTCATCTGGGCGTGTTCCCGCAGCCCCGTCGGCGCCAATCTCAGGGCTATCTGGTGTTGGGATGTCATCCCTGCCTTCTGCTGGTGCGCCGTCGATGCCGAGCGCCGGCATGCCATCGCTACCGAGTAATCCAGCATCGGCTCTGTCGGGCACTCCTCTCGCGCCCCCGACCGGTCCGGCTCAGGGTTTAACTGCGGCCAATCTGATGCAGAGCTTCAACGCTGGGTTGGAATCCGGTGCGCCCGTTTCGGCCGCTGCCAATGCGGTGCCGCCACCGAGTCCAACGGATGCCCCGGTGGCCCAAGGACCGCCGGCCGCACCCACCGTGCCGATGGCTGGACCTGGAACACCGGTGCAGGCACAGGCTTTCGAGACGCCTCCTCCAGTCGAGCATCCGTCGCCGCCGAGTGCACCGCCGGTTGTAGCCGCACCTCCACCATCAGTGGGTGGTGCGGCGCCGACCCCGCCATCAGGACCGCTCCAGGCCTACGGCGCCGATTTGCGACCTCCGGCCGCGGCCGCCACAACACCGTCTGCCCCGCCGAGCCCATCGCCGCCAACACCAGCGGCTCCGGCTTCAGCGCCGACGCATCCCTCCACCGCGCAGGCCGGTGTGAGCCAACCCGCAGTAGTGCGGCAACCAACCACGCCGGGCACTTCGCAAGCGCCCCCCTCAGGCATCGGGACCCAGGCCGCCGTGGCCTCCGCCGGTGGCGCGGTCGCTGGCGCCGCGTCGGCCGACGCAACGGCCCGGGCACGCTTGCAGCGTCTGGTTGATTTTGTGGCGCGCCAGGAGCCTGCGCTGGCCTGGGCGGCCGGGGATCGCCCTGATGGCACAACGGTCTTGGTGACCGATCTGGCCTGCGGCTGGATCCCTCCGGGCATCGACCTACCGGCGTCGGTCACGCTACTAGAACCGGCCCGCCGCCACGGCGACTTGGAAGCGCTGCTAGGCGAAATCACCGTTGCTGCAAGCTATTCACCCATCCACCATGTGCCCGAAGAGGATGACGAGCCGGTAACGACTTCACCGCGACCGCGCCGCGCACCCGAAATCGAAGAACTGGGCTGGGAGTTGAATCGCGCCACTCACTGGCGTGACGGGTTGCCCCAGTTGGCCCACACTTTGGCGAAAGCTGCCACACGTGGCACAGGTGTGCTCGAGCAAGAAGTCGAACTGCTGCACGAACAACTTACCAACTTTCGTGAGAGGGTACTCGAGTCCTATCCAGACAGCGTTGACGCGGTGTTGCTGGGGAATTGGCAGTTACTCGCTGCGATCGACGCACTCGTCGAGGGGGACAAAAACGCGGCTAACTATCACTTGTTTTGGTTTTTGGCGCTCAGCGAGAAACCAGTCGCAAGGGTCGGGCGATGATTGTTGGTGTTTAGGACCTCGCCGATCGAGGAACCGGCCCTAGCGCAATACCAGCGCTGGGTCGCCGCGACGGCGATACACCGATCCGAAGCGAGCGTCAATCCGTAACCAGAACGGCAGAATACGCACGCGCACGATCTCGTCTGCATCGACAGACTCCGGCGACTGCGGCAGAAAACCCATTGCGGTCAAAGCAAATACACAGCGCATCGGAATACCAACGCTGACATCGCCCGAGCTGACCGCGACGACCTCCTGATCAAGCAGCGAAACGGGCGGACCGTGCGCGCTGCCATGGTCCTTGGCGAGGCGCGCGCCGCGCTGCGCCAGATCCAGCATCACTCGGGCCGGTACGTCGTCAAGGTGGGTGAAGCCCGACTCCGGCGGCAACGCCCCCCGCCACGCCGAATCCATCGGAAAGCCCGGATCGACATAGCCGGAGCTATCCATCGCAGCGAGGCCCCGTCCCAATTGGTCTGCGCCAGCGGACAAATCGTCGGGGCGCACCATGCCGGCCACCACCCTGCTGGCGAGAACGTCGAAGCCGGTTGCCACCCAAGCCGTCAACAAGCCTCCGGGACGGGCCCGTAGACGGATGACGGCAGCCTCATCGAGGCGCAACGCGCGGTCGACGAACGTTGCCAAGTCTTTGCGGTGAGCTGGGTCGACCCACAGTCCCCGCTCGGCTAGCGCGACCACCGCTGGAGATATTCCCGTTGATGCGGTGAGAGACGCACCAGCCGCTGCTCTTCGATATGAACTGCCGCCAACTGCGTCTCGGCGATCACAGCCGGCTTCGACTCAGGCGCGACGTTGATCGACCGCACCTCATAACCGAGCGTGAAATCGACTGCTCGCATCCGCTTTACCCAGATGGTGACCTGCAACGGCGAATCAATCAGTCGCAGCTGACCTTTGTAGCTGACACGCACATCGGCGATCAGCAGACCGATGGTGGTGATATCGGCGGCAAAAGGCTCTCGCAAGAACGGGACCCGCGCCTCTTCAA
>NZ_DASRBZ010000370.1:0-7035 GCF_035653355.1 Mycobacterium sp.
GAACGCGCTCATCGGTGTTGGTGTCGACCCTGCGGCGTTCTTCGACCGGTTCATCGACCGGGTCGGCCCGTTCGCGCGGCGGCTCGGCGCGAAGCCGAGCTACTCGTAGATTCCCTCCAGATACCACCGCCTTTGCCGGTAGCACAGCAGCAGCGCGCGCTCGCTCTCGAGCAGCACCTGCACGCGGGCTGTGCGGCCCCTGGCCTGCTCTGGATCCCACCACCGCTCGTCGACCGGCCAGGGTCCGGCCCACCACTGCAACCTGTCGTCACGTCCGTGAGCGGTCAGCCGCGCCGGGTCTGAAGAGAACACGCCCCGGCTGGTCACCCGTATCGGATTATTTTGGGCATCAAGCAATTCCACCGGATCGTCGAGCAGCACCGTCGGTGACGGCTCGGGCAGCTGACCAGGCCAGGGCCGGTGCGGATCGGCCCGGGGCACCGGCTCGTCGCCCAGCGGCGTCAACGTGATGCGTTCGGCGGGCCCACGACCACCGGACAGTACCGGCACCTGCACCGCCTCCGGGCCGAGCAGACCCTGCACCCGTACCAGTGCCCGACGCGCCCGCATCCTGTCTTCCTCACCGAGACCGCCCCATAGTGGCAACTGCAGCGCCCCGGCGGACACCACCTCTACCGGCTGCAGCCGCAGCAGCGTCACCGGCGCGGTTGGTCGCTGCGCGGCGGTCCGATTGTTCAGCCAGCCGTCCAGCTGCCAGCGCACCCGGTCGGCGGTGGCATCTTCGGTCAACGGCTCAGCGCAGCGCCACACCCGTTGCAGCTCTTCGCCGTTGGCGGTGACGGCGTGAATGGCCAGCCGGGTGCATCCCACCCCGGCGGCCATCAACGTCTGGTGCAGCGTGGCTGCCAATGAACGCCCGGCGAATGCTGCGGCGTCGACCCGTTCGATCGGCGGATCGCAGTGCAGCACGGCGTCGAGTTCCGGCGGCGGCTCACGCCCGGACGGCGCGCGCTCCGGCTCACCGCGGGCGAACCGGTGCGCGGCCAGCGCGTCGGTGCCGAACCGCGAAGCCACATCGGTGCGCGACAGCGCGGCAAACTGCCCGATGGTGCGAATTCCCATCCGCCACAACAGGTCTACCAGCTCTTCTCGGCCCGGGCCGGACAGGCTTGGCTCGGTGGCCAGTTGGCGGATCGACAACGCTGACAAAAACCGGGCGTCTTCTCCCGGCTCCACAATTCGGCCCGCCCGCGCAGCGAAGACCGCGGTGGACAACTGGTCGGCGATGCCGACCTGACATTCGGCGCCGGCCGCGGCCACCGCGTCAATCAGCCGCTCGGCCGCCTGCTGCTCGGACCCGAAATAGCGGGCCGCACCGCGCACCGGTAACACCACCAGTCCGGGCCGTAGCACCTCGGCGCGGGGCACCAGATCGTCTACCGCCGCGATCACCTTCTCGAACAAGCGGGCGTCGCGGTCGCAGTCCGCAGCGACCACATGCAGTTGCGGGCAGCGGGCCGCCGCCTCGCGCCGCCGTAGGCTGCGCACCACCCCCGCCGACCGGGCAGCCGACGAGCAGGCGATCACCCGGTTGGCCAGCGTGACCGCGACGGGGGCCGTCGCGGGCAGGCCCGCGGCCGCCGCCGCAGCGACCGCAGGCCAGTCCATGCACCAGATCGCCAGTACCCGGGCGGACACCGAACCCGCCTCACCCGGTTCGCGCCCTGAACGCGCGCCCCTGCGTGCGCACCTCGAGCCGAACCTTACTGATCCGCCCGAACCCGGGAGTTGCTGTGCCGCAAGTGGTTTCGTAACCGCAGATCCGGGCGTCCAGACGCATCGACGCCCCGTGCCAGTCGCCGTCGGTGACCAGTAGGGTGCAGCCTTTCTGGCGGGCGCGAGCCGTCACCGCCCGCGCCCGGGTCAACGGCACCGAGCGCCCACCCATGCCGAGAACAACCAGGTCCATCCCGTCCATCAGCACCGCAGCGACCTCCACCGGATCGGTCCCGGGATCCGGGATCACCGCGAGCCGGCTCAGGTCCGCCCCCATCTCGACAGCGGCCAGCAGCCCGATGTCCGGCTGACCGACGATCGCCGCGTTCCCGCCGGCGGCCGTCACCGCGGCCACCATGTTCAGCAGCAACGACCGGGCTCCCGAGACCACAGCCACCGTTCCGCGCGGCAATGCACCCGGCAGCGTCTCGGCAAGCAGCTGCGGGACGGGCAACGTGGTTTCTGACTCCGGCAGCAGCTCATCGGAATGAGCGTGCCCACGTCGTCCGGCGCCTACTTTCCCGGACGCCTCCGCCATCTGCCGACGTAGCAGTTTCAGCTGCTCGACGCGGTCACCGAGCCGCTGATCGAGGGCAAGAGCGCTCGTCATAATCTCCCCTCCTGGGCACGGTCGAACCGTCAACTGTTTTCGAATATATGTTCGATACAGTCGAGTAAACACCTGCCCTCCGACAAGGTCAAGCGGGCTCCGCATCCCACGAGGAGGGAAAGCTCAGGCCTTTGTTTTCGGCTGTCTCACAAGCCTCTTCGGCCTCGGCGATCACATCCGTCACAAATTGCTGCGTCGAGGCAATACACCCGTGTGCCCGCCTCCTGAGCGACGGCGAAGGATGAAAGCGCCGGCTACTCCCACTCGATCGTGCCGGGCGGCTTACTGGTGACGTCCAACACCACGCGATTGACCTCGGCGACCTCGTTGGTGATCCGGGTCGAGATGCGCTCCAGCACGTCGTAGGGCACCCGGGTCCAGTCGGCGGTCATGGCATCCTCACTCGACACCGGCCGCAGCACGATCGGGTGTCCGTAGGTGCGGCCATCGCCCTGCACCCCGACCGAGCGGATGTCGGCCAGCAGCACCACCGGGCACTGCCAGATCTGGCTGTCCAGACCGGCCGTAGAGAGCTCCTCGCGCGCGATCGCGTCGGCGCGCCGCAATGTGTCCAGCCGCGCCGCGGTGACTTCCCCGACAATCCGGATCGCCAACCCTGGACCCGGAAATGGTTGGCGCGCAACGATTTCCTCCGGCAACCCTAACTCCCGGCCGACCGCGCGCACCTCGTCTTTGAACAGCAGCCGCAGCGGTTCGACGAGTTTGAACTTCAAGTCGCCGGGCAGCCCACCGACGTTGTGGTGGCTTTTGATGTTCGCGGTGCCGCTGCCTCCCCCGGACTCGACCACATCCGGATACAGCGTGCCCTGCACCAAGAACTCGACTTCAGCCTCGCTATCGCACACCACATCACGCACCGCGCCCTCGAAGGCCCGGATGAACTGCCGGCCGATGATCTTGCGTTTGCCTTCCGGGTTGGTCACTCCCGTCAGCGCGTCGAGGAAGGTCGCCGCCGCGTCGACCGTCACCAGGTTGGCGCCGGTGGCGGCCACGAAATCGCGCTGCACCTGCGCGCGTTCACCGGCGCGCAGCAGCCCGTGGTCGACGAACACACAGGTCAACCGGTCACCGATGGCGCGCTGCACCAGCGCCGCTGCCACCGCCGAATCCACTCCACCGGACAGCCCGCAGATCGCATACCCGTCGCCGATCTGCGCCCGCACCTGCTCGACGAGCGTGTCGGCGATGTTGGCGGGCGTCCACTCCACACCGATGCCGGCGAACTCGTGCAGAAACCGGCTGAGCACCTGCTGCCCGTGCGGGGTGTGCATCACCTCGGGGTGGTATTGCACGCCGGCCAGTCGTCGGGCGCGGTTTTCGAATGCGGCCACCGGGGAGCCCGCGCTGGTGGCCACCACGTCGAAACCATCCGGTGCGGCGGTGACGGCGTCGCCGTGACTCATCCACACCGGCTGAGTCCCGGGCAGATCGGCATGCAGATCGCCGCCGGTGACCGTCAACTCGGTGCGACCGTACTCGCTGGTGCCGGTGCGCGCGACGGTGCCACCGAGGCTCTGCGCCATGGCCTGGAATCCGTAGCAGATGCCGAACACTGGGACATCGAGGTTGAACAGCGCCGGATCGAGCTGCGGGGCGCCGTCGGCGTAGACGCTGGCCGGCCCGCCGGACAGCACAATCGCCTGCGGGTCGCGCGCCTTGATTTCTTCCACCTCGGCGGTGTGCGGGATCACCTCCGAGAACACCCGCGCTTCACGCACCCGGCGGGCGATCAACTGGGCGTACTGCGCGCCGAAGTCGACCACCAACACGGGGCGGCTAGGCGATGCTGATTCCACCGGCTCAGTCTATGGGCGCCGCAACAACCGGCCGCGCCACTAAGCGACGACTTGGTGTCGTGCGCGCGAAATCGCCGCCCAGGGATGCGTGGCATGGTGAAGTGGTATCGCCGCAACTGCCGTCAGCCGGAAGTGAGGTTGCCTGTGCTGGGTTTACCGGATTCGGTGCACGCCTGTCTGTTCGACCTCGACGGTGTGCTCACCGACACCGCGAGCGTGCACACCAAGGCCTGGAAGAAAATGTTCGACGCCTTCCTTCGCGAGCGTGCCGAGCGCACCGGCGAAGAGTTCGTGCCGTTCGACCCGGTTTCGGACTACCGCGAATACGTGGACGGCAAGAAACGCGAAGACGGGGTCCGCTCGTTTCTGGCCAGCCGCGGTATCGAGCTGCCCGAGGGAGAACCGGACGATCCCCCCGACGCCGAGACCGTGGAAGGTCTGGGCAACCGCAAAAACGAGGCGTTCCAGAAGACGCTTCACGACGACGGTGTCGAAGTGTTCGACGGGTCGCGACGCTATCTGGAGGCCGTCGCCGACGCCAGACTAAAGGTGGCAGTGGTCTCCTCCAGCGCCAACACCCGCGACGTGCTCGAGGTCACTGGCCTCGACCGGTTCGTCCAGCAGCGGGTGGACGGCGTGACGCTGCGCGAAGAGCACCTGCCCGGAAAGCCGGCCCCGGACTCGTTTTTGCGGGCGGCTGAACTGCTCGGCGTCGAACCCGGCGCGGCGGCGGTGTTCGAGGACGCCCTGTCCGGCGTGGCTGCAGGCCGAGCCGGGAACTTCGGTTTCGTGGTCGGCGTCGACCGGCTCGGCCAAGCCGAGGACTTGCGCCGCAACGGCGCCGACGTCGTCGTCAACGACCTGGCCGACCTGCTGTAGGGCGCGGTCATGATCACTGAAGAAGCCTTTCCCGTCGAACCCTGGCAGGTGCGCGAAACCCGGTTGGACTTCAACCTGTTGGCGCAGTCGGAATCGCTGTTCTCGTTGTCCAACGGGCACATCGGAATACGAGGCAACCTCGACGAAGGTGAGCCGCATGGCATTCCGGGCACCTATCTGAACTCGTTCTACGAAGTGCGGCCGCTGCCCTACGCCGAGGCGGGATACGGGTTCCCGGAGGCCGGCCAGACCGTTGTCGACGTCACCAACGGCAAGATCATCCGGCTGCTGGTCGACGACGAGCCGTTCGACGTCCGCTACGGCGAACTGCTCGATCACGAGCGGTGTCTCGACCTGCGGGCGGGAACACTGACCCGCCGCGCGCACTGGCGCTCGCCGGCGGGCAAGCAGGTGAAGGTGGTGTCGACCCGGCTGGTGTCGCTGGCCCAGCGAAGTGTGGCCGCCATCGAGTACGTGGTCGAGGCCATCGACGAATTCTGCCGCGTCACATTGCAATCCGAACTGGTCGCCAACGAGGACCTGCCGGAGAGTTCGAGCGATCCGCGGGTGGCTGCTGTGTTGGACAATCCACTCGAGGCGGTCGAGCAGGACTGCTCTGAACAGCGGGCCATGCTGATGCATCGGACCCGGGCCAGCGGGTTGATGATGGCCGCGGCGATGGACCACCAGATCGAGGTGCCCGGCCGGGTCGAGTTCGACACCGACACACGCCCGGATTTGGCGCGCACCACCGTGATCTGTGGGCTGCGCCCGGGGCAGAAGCTGCGCATCGTCAAGTACCTGGCCTACGGGTGGTCGAGTTTGCGCTCACGTCCCGCGCTGCGCGACCAGGCGGTGGCGGCGTTGACCGGCGCACGTTACAGCGGGTGGCAGGGCTTGCTGGACGCCCAGCGCGAGTATCTCGACGACTTCTGGGACAGCGCGGACGTGGAGGTCGAAGGCGACCCTGTCGTCCAGCAGGCGGTGCGGTTTGGGCTCTTCCACATACTGCAAGCCAGTGTGCGGGCGGAAGTTCGGGCCATCCCGGGCAAGGGACTGACGGGCAGCGGCTATGACGGCCATGCCTTCTGGGACACCGAGGGCTTCGTGCTTCCCGTGCTCACCTATACCGCGCCCCACGCAGCAGCCGATGCCCTGCGGTGGCGAGCCGCGACCCTGGACCTGGCCAAGGAGCGCGCGGCCGAACTCGGCCTGGAAGGCGCAGCGTTCCCGTGGCGGACGATCCGGGGTCAGGAGTGCTCGGGCTACTGGCCGGCCGGCACGGCGGCCTTTCACGTCAACGCCGATATCGCAATGGCGTTCGAGCGCTACCGCATCGTCACCGGCGACCACTCGGTGGAGGAAGACTGCGGGCTGGAGGTGCTGATCGAGACCGCCCGGCTCTGGCACTCGCTCGGACACCATGACCGCCACGGCGTGTGGCACCTCGACGGCGTCACCGGCCCGGACGAATACACCGCGGTCATGCGCGACAACGTGTTCACGAATTTGATGGCGGCACACAACTTGCGCGTGGCGGCTGACGCATGCACTCGCCATCCCGAAAAAGCGCGCGCCTTGGGAGTCAGCACCGAGGAGACCGCCGCCTGGCGTGATGCGGCCAACGCCGCGCACATTCCCTACGACGAGGAACTGGGCGTGCACCAGCAGTGCGAGGGGTTTACCACCTTCGCCGAGTGGGACTTCGACAAGAACACCACGTACCCGTTGTTGTTGCACGAGCCCTACGTGCGGCTCTACCCGGCACAAGTGATCAAGCAGGCCGACCTGGTGCTGGCGATGCAGTGGCAAAGCCACGCGTTCACGCCCGAACAGAAGGCCCGCAACGTCGACTACTACGAACGGCGCACGGTGCGCGACTCGTCGCTGTCGGCGTGCACGCAGGCGGTCATGTGCGCCGAGGTCGGCCACCTCGAGCTGGCTCATGACTATGCCTACGAGGCAGCGCTGATCGATTTGCGCGACTTGCAC
>NZ_DASRBZ010000371.1:0-2537 GCF_035653355.1 Mycobacterium sp.
GCCCTGTCGAATCGCACAGACGTGCTGCTCGAGGGCGGACCCACGCTCGCGGGAGCGTTCCTGCGCGCGGGGGCAATCGACCGCATCCTGGCCTACGTCGCGCCGATCCTTCTGGGCGGCCCCATCACCGCGGTCGACGACGTCGGGGTACCGAGCATCGCGCGGGCGCTGCGCTGGCGCTTCGACGGGGTGGAGCGGGTCGGGCCGGATTTGCTGCTCAGCCTGGTGCCGCGCTAGCCCCCATCGGCGGGAGCGGGCGTATCGGTGCACCGACACGCCGCGCACCCCGTACAAATGCGACCGCCTCGCCGGCAGTAAGGCTGTTCTCGCGTCGTTCTACTCCCATACACCTCCGCGTCACCCAATCCATATCTCTCCCAAATGAATTGGCTTTGCCGCACCGACGAAACCGCAATAAATATGTGTTGTATATGCATACTGCTGCTTAGCTTGAGCGCTAACTCCCCCCAAACATAATGTCTGCCAGAGCTGTTCGTCACGACATTCCGAACCGCATTGCCCACGAACGGCTCTCATCCCTAACGGAGGTGGAAACAATTGGACTATGCAGCGCTACCGCCCGAGATCAATTCTGCGCGAATATATGCCGGTCCGGGCTCTGCCGCACTGCTGGCGGCCGCGGCGGCATGGGGAAAGCTGGCCGCCGAATTGCATGCTGCCGCGGTCTGCTACCAATCTGTGCTCTCGGCGCTGGTCCACGGGTCATGGCTGGGACCGGCGTCAGCGTGCATGGCCGCCGCTGCGGCGCCATATGCGGCGTGGATGAGCGCGACCGCCACCCAGTGCGACCGCATCGCCGCTCAATCCAACGCGGCGGCAAGCGCATTCCAAACGGCGTACGCGATGACGGTGCCTCCGCCGGTGATCGCGGCCAACCGCGCCTTGCTCTCGTCGTTGACCGCGACCAACATCCTGGGACAAAACACCCCGGCGATCGCGGCCACGGAGGCGCACTACGCCCAGATGTGGGCGCAGGATGCCGCCGCGATGTACCGATATGCGGCTGACTCGGCGGCTGCGACGACCGTCGCACCGCTGGCAGCGCCGCCGCAAGTCACCAATCCGGCCGGGCCGGCAGGGCAGGCCGCCGCCGTAGCCCAAAACGTCGGCGCGTCGGCGGGCACGCGCGTTCAGGCGACGCTGTCGCAGCTAACGTCGGCGATACCAATCGCGTTGCGAGAGGCTGCATCTCCGACGTCGTCCACGCCGTACCTGTTGCCGAAGCTTCAGGAGATGCTCGAGACGATGACTTTCGACCCGCACTTCTGGGCGCGGTCCGGATCGACGATAACGTCGGTGATCTCGACGGCGAAGTCGCTGATGCCGGCGGCCAAGGCCGCCGAAAGTGGCGCCAAGGCAGCAGGATCCGCGCTGGCCGGGGGGCTTGGCTCGGCCGGCTTGGCCGTCCCGGGGCGGTCGCTGGGATCGGCGGGGTTAGCTGGGCTGGGGCCCTCGCTGGTCTCGGCGGACCTAGGTCGGGCGCCTTCGATCGGGACGCTGTCCGTGCCCCAGGCGTGGACAGCGGCGGCCCCGGCGACAACCTCCGGCGCAGCGGCGTTGTCGGGCGGCGGTCTGAACTGGGTCGCACCGGCTGGCGCAAGTGAGACGGGAAGCATGCTCGGCGGAGTGCCGATGACGGGCATGGCCGGTCGCAGCGTGGGCGCCGCCGTTCTCAAGGATGGGCTGCGGCGCTTTGTGATGCCCCGTCCGCCAGCTGCCGGATAACCGGCACACGCCCTATGCTTTGGGGCCCACCACCTGCGGCTCGGCTGCCTGCGGCTCCTCGGCGTGGACGCGACGGCTGGACAGCAGCAGACCGAGCAGTGCGCCCACCACGCAGACGACGGCTGTCACGGTAAAGATGCCCCCATACATCTCCGCGAACGACTGCCGGTACAGCTCGCCCTTGATCAGTAATCGTTCTGCGAGGCTGGCGTTGCTGGGTATCGCCGCCGTCTTGGCCGCGACGATCTGGTTGAACCGCTGGAAGCCCCACGCGCTGAGTGCGGCGATCCCGACCAGCATGCCGGTCATCCGGGCCACCACCACCAACGCCGCGGCGATGCCGTGCTGTGCCGACGGCACGACCCGCAGGCTGGCCGACGACAGCGGCCCGATCACCAAACCCAGACCGACCCCAGCGAGCGCCAGGTCGGTGTCCATTGCGGGCAGCGTCACCAAACCGAGGATGTGGTGATGGTGGCTTGGCAGGTCGGGCCGCCACCCGGAGATCAGCCAATACGCGCCAGCCGCGATGAGCAGGCCGATGGACGTCATCGCGCGGTCGCCGATCTTGGTGGCGATCCATCCACCCGTCACCGCCCCGACCGGCAGCGCGGCGAGGAACCAGAGCAACACCAAGGCGGCCTCGTCCTGGTCCTTGCCGAGCACACCCTGGGCGAACAGCTCCACGTCGACCAGCGTCACCATCAGCGCCGCCCCCGCGGCGACGGAGGTGCCCAGCGCGCAGAGGAAAGGCCGGAAGTGCACGCCGGCGGGGTTGATCAGCCGGGTTC
>NZ_DASRBZ010000372.1:0-9112 GCF_035653355.1 Mycobacterium sp.
AGCCGCGAGTCGCTGGCCCCGGTCGAAGACGACATCCGGCTGGTGCAGGGCGACATCACCGACGCCGAGTTGGTTTCGAAGCTGGTCGCCGAGGCCGATGCGGTCGTGCACTTCGCCGCCGAAACCCATGTCGACAACGCGCTGGCCGACCCGGAACCGTTTTTGCACACCAACGTGGTCGGAACGTTCACCATCTTGGAGGCGGTGCGGCGCAACGGAGTGCGGCTGCACCACGTCTCCACCGATGAGGTCTACGGCGATCTCACGCTGGAAGATCCGCGACGGTTCACCGAATCGACGCCGTACAACCCGTCGAGTCCGTACTCGGCGACCAAGGCTGCGGCGGACATGCTGGTGCGAGCCTGGGTACGTTCGTACGGGGTCCAAGCGACGATTTCGAACTGTTCCAACAACTACGGGCCGTATCAGCACGTTGAGAAGTTCATCCCGCGCCAGATCACCAATGTGCTCACCGGGCGTCGGCCCAAGCTGTACGGCAGCGGAGCCAACGTGCGCGACTGGATCCACGTCGACGACCACAACGACGCCGTCCGCCGAATCGTGGAACGAGGCCAGATCGGCCGCACGTATTTGATCGGCGCCGAGGGTGAGCGAGACAACTTGTCGGTGCTGCGAATGCTGTTGCAAATGATGGGCCGCGACCCTGACGACTTCGATCATGTTGTCGACCGCGCCGGCCACGACCTGCGGTATGCCATCGACCCGTCACCGCTCTACGACGAGTTATGCTGGGCCCCAAAACATACCGACTTCGAGGAAGGCTTGCGTGCCACTATCGACTGGTATCGCGCGAACGAACCGTGGTGGGGTCCGCTCAAAACCGCCGTCGAGGCCCGATACGAAGAACGCGGTCAATGAAAGTACGTGAGCTTGATATCCCCGGGGCCTGGGAGATCACTCCGCAGTTGCATGCCGATTCGCGCGGGGTGTTCTTCGAGTGGCTCACCGATCATGAGTTCGCCGCGTTCGCCGGTCACCGTCTCGACGTGCGGCAGGCCAACTGCTCGGTGTCGTCGGCCGGCGTTCTGCGGGGCCTGCATTTTGCCCAGGTGCCGCCGAGCCAGGCGAAATACGTGACATGCCTGCACGGGTCGGTATTCGACGTAGTCGTCGATATCCGCGTCGGTTCACCGGCTTTCGGGCAGTGGGATTCAGTGCTGCTTGACGACCGAGACCGCAGATCTGTGTACATATCCGAAGGCCTCGCACACGGTTTCGTTTCGCTGCAAGACAACTCGACAGTGATGTATTTGTGCTCGGCGGAATACAACCCACAGCGCGAGCACACCATACGCGCCACCGATCCGGCGCTGGCGATCGACTGGCCGATGCCCGACGGCGAACTGGTGTTGTCGGATCGCGACGCCGCCGCCCCGTCGCTCGAGGAAGTCGGCGCAGCCGGCCTGCTGCCTACCTGGGACGAAACCCAGGCGTTTATCGCTGGCCTGCGCAACACCTAGAACGGCGGATGTCACTCTCCAGCCCTAAAAGGGATCGGGATCGTCGAGAAGAACAGGCGTACGGGGCATGCCCCCGAAGCCTGCTCTGGCATTTGCCGGAGCGGTCGCGCCCGTCGCTGCCATGCCGATAAGCGCAACGGACACAGTTATCTCGTTATTGCGCCGCGGAATTCAGAACCCGTCGCCCAACTCATCCAGCGCTCCTTTCCCGCGGCACGTGCTGCCAACCGAGCCACAATGACGTTTGCCGTTATCGACGCGTCACGGCTTATGGTCGCATGACCGCTTTCTGTGCGCGCGTGACATGCATAAAGCATTCGACCGCAGCCACCGGAGGATCGGGTACATGATGGATCTCAGAACGCCTGCCAGCTGCAGGACCTGCACTTGCTCCACCGGCCGCGGAAGGAGACATCATGGCACTCAAATCCGACCAACCGCTCACCAATCTCCCACTACGCGCTGGTCTTTGGGCGCTGACTGTCGTGGTGTTCGCCGTGGGTATCCTGGCCACGCTGACGCCACGGTCCTTCTACGACCATGTGCCGTGGGTTGACCTCGCGCCGCCGTATGCCGAACACCTCATGCGCGACTTCGGTGCGATGAACCTCGCGCTAGGAACGGTGACACTGGTCGCAGCTATCACCATGGATCGGCTGCTGGTTCGTACCACGCTGGCTGCCTATGTGGTGTTCGCCATCCCGCACCTGGTCTTCCACATCACTCACCATCAGCACTACACCACTGCCGCAGCGGTCGGCGAGTCGATTGCGCTGATCGTCGCGGTACTGCTTCCGCTGGCACTGCTGGCGTTGACCGTTGGCCGGCCCTCGCCTCCACCACGCTGAGCGGCGAAGCGGTTTGCACCACCCGTGTCATCCGAAATCCCGCTTGGCCAAGCAGCGCTCGATATTCCGCCGCCGTGCGTTCGCGTGCGCCCAGATTCAGCAGCATCTCCAGATCCGCCCATTTTCCGGGAAAGTCACGGTCGTGTTCGGGAATGACTAATTCGATCAGCAAGACCGTGGCTCCGGGGCGAGCCGCTGAGCGCACATTGCGCAGGATTTGCACCGCCTTCTCGTCGGGCCAGTCGTGGATGATGTTCTTGAGGATGTACGCGTCACCACCGCTCGGAACGCTCTCGAAAAACGATCCTTCAGCAATGCACACCCGGTCGCTGACATCGTTCGCCCGCAACACGTTCGGAGCACCCGCGACGACCCATGGCAGGTCGTACAGGACGCCGTGCGAACTCGGCGTCGCGGCCACGATGGCCGCCAGCAATTGGCCCTGACCTCCGCCGACGTCGACGATCGTGCGGTGAGCGCTGAAGTCGTAGCCCGCAACCACGGCCCCAGTCGTCAGCTCCGAAATACTCGTCATCGTCTGGTTGAAGAGCTCGGCAAGCTCAGGCTGCTCAGCGAAATAGTCGAAGCTGCCCTTGCCGTGCATCGCCGGGACAACGCTATTGCCGCTCCGGATCGCATCCTCCATCAAGGTCCAGCGTTCGCGCTGCTCCCGCGACCCGTAGAACCGCGCGGCGCACGCCATCGACACCGGTGCGTCCGAACGCAGCGTATGTGCAAGCCAATTCAGGCAATAGCGACCATCATCGCGATGACAGAAGATGCCCCGGCTGATCAGCGCGCGCAGCAGCCGGCGCAGCGCGTCCGCGTCCGCGCCCACTTTCGCCGCCAATTCATCGATGGTCAGAGGGCCGCCGGCGAGGGCGTCAGCGACACCGAGTTGGGCGGCCACAGTGATCGCCTGCGAGGTCCAGCTGGCGATGATCATCTCCATCATCGCTGCGGGCGCCGGTGTCAGCCGTTGATGAAGCCGGAAGAGGTAATGGCGAATCCACTCGACAACGCGGGCCAGCACGGCGGGCGGCACCCGGGACCCGTTCATCGAAGGGACGGGATAACAGTTGAGGCCGGGAGGGCTCGGCTGATCTCAGCAGACATTTCGCGATGACTCGTCGCGCGCAAAAACGTCGTCAGTGCCCACGTCATGAACCGGTCCGGAATCATCGCCGCCGATTTCAGCACCGGCTCGGGCCGCGACACCTGCAGCGTGGTCACCCAGGATACGGCCTTGACCTTGCGTCGCCTGGTCGTCTCGTACCAGCGCAGCGCGCCCGCGAGATCGGCGTTGCTGCCGTTCATTTCCGGCCGGAAACCCCACAGGGCCTTGCATAGCACCATCGTGTCGAGCAGCGTCTGGTTTGTGCCCTGCGCAAGGGTGGGCGGCATGGTGTGCGCCGCATCGCCGAGCAACGTGACCGCGCCGTGGCCCGCCCGGGGAATCGGATGCCGGAAATGGGGGAACGGCGAACGCGCCAAATCTTCGTCGGTCAATGTGGCGAGTACTTGATCGACCGTTTCGGACCATCCAGTGAAGTGGGACCGGATCAGGTCGATGGGACGTTGTGGTCTGACGAAGTCTGACGACCATGGCAGGTCGAACCACCACTGCACGGCGAAGCCGCCGGCCGGCCACAGCCCAAGGTTCCCGTGCTTGCCGATCATCATCAGAGCGACGTGTTTGTCGACGGCGTCCGGCAGTGTGGCCAATCCTTGCCAGCTGCACCAGCCGGTCGGCTTCGCGTGTTGTGCGCCAACGAGCTTCCGCACCATCGAGTGCAGGCCGTCGGCGCCGATCACCACGTCTCCTTCGGCTGAGCTGCCGTCTTGGAACTCGACCCGCACTCCGTCAGCCTTGTTGACCACCTCGACCGCATGCGAGTTGCATCGGATGCGGTCGACCGGAAAGCCGTCCAGCAACCGCTCAAGCAAGACTCGACGTGGCACCATCCGAACAGGTTCGCCGAGCCGGTCGACGATCGAGGTCACGTCCAAATTAGCGATCGAACGGCCCGTGGGTGTCATGACCCGGACGGCCGAGATGAGCTGACCGGCCCCATCCATATCGACATCCAGCTGCCGCAGGACCGTCGCGCCATTGGGCCAAATAGTCACGGCGCCACCACCCGCAGTCACATCGGGCCGCTGCTCGAAGACGGTGACGTCATGGCCGTCGCGCAACAAGCCGCGAGCAGCGGAGATTCCGCCCACACCGGCGCCGACAACGAGGACCCGAAGCGCGCGAGTCGACGGGGCATGCGGTATCGGCATCTCGACCTCCTGGTGCTAACACGCTGGAGGTCGACGAGAAGTTCACCGCCGCGCTAATCCTGTCTGCCGCGTTGGCCTCGCACCAGATACACCGCCGCCAGGACCACGGTCAGCAGTTCGGCCGTCACGCTGATCGCAGCGTGCGGTGCGGGCTGCCAACCCCGTTCGGAAAAGCCGAAAATCCCGATGGTGCGCGACAAGATGAATGCCACGAGTGCGCCGCCTGCCACGGCTGCCGCGGCCCAGCGCAACCATGCCGGGCCCCCCACCAGGATCAGCAGCGCCACTGCGAAAGCGACGCTCGCCTGGATCAGGAACGCGGTGCCGATTGCGGGGATGTGACGATAGCCGTGGACGTAGAGCAACGCGTGGATGAACCCGCCGACAGCCAGCGACGCCGCAAGGCTACTGCGAAGGGCCAAAATCATTGCAGCCGCCGTTCTTTCAGCGCCAGACCATGCTGGCCGGTGGTGTAGCTGACCTCACGGATGCCTAATGCATCGCCTAGCTTGCCGGCCGGCAGGGTGACCGGCTTGGGGCCAGGTCCGTCGCCCGGATGCGGTAGCGGATAGGCGGTGGTGGTGCCGCTGTAGAAGGTGATGTTGCCTTCGGTCTTGGAAAAGACTTGGTGTACATGCCCGTTGAGGCAGGTAACCGACGAGAACCGCCGCAGATAACTGAGCGCCTGGGCGGCGTCGTCGGTGGCCCACCCCCAGTCGGGGTACATCACGAACAGCGGGATGTGGCTGAACACGATGACGGGGGTGTCGCTGGACAACCCCGCGACGTCCTGTTTGACGAACTCCAATTGCTCGACGCCGAGGTGGCCAAGTTTCTTCAGGTTCAACGTGTTAACCAACGCGATCACGTGCACGCCGGCGATGTCGAAGCTGTACCATCCGTCGCCGCGGGTCCCGGCGCCAAACGTGCTGCGGTACTTCTGGCCCGCGTCGTCGACCGAGTCGTGTTCCCCGGGCACCGTGAAGACATGTGGTGTCCTCAGTCCGGTCATCATCTGCTTTACCTGGTCGAACTGCTCGGGAGTGGACAGATGGGTGAGGTCGCCGGTGTGGATGACGAAATCCGGTGTGTAGCCGAGGTTGTTGATGCGTTCGATCGCGTGGCTGAACGATTCGGCGACGTTCGGGTTGGCCCTACCGGAGAATCCGATGTGGCTGTCACTGACTTGCGCGAATCGCACCGTGGGCCTGGCCTCTGCATGCTGGGCCCCCGCTGCGCCGGCGACATGAGAGATGACCTCGCCGCCGACGACAGCCAGGCCGACCGCCGCGCCGAACCATGCGGTATGCCGGATGAGTTGGCGGCGGCTCATGGGCTGCGCATCCCCGCTCACGGCGTCACCACTACGGTCCCGCGCATAAATGGGTGGATCGAGCAGACGTAGTCGAAGGTGCCGGGGGCGGAAAATGTATGGGAGTAGCTGGCTTGCGCGTCCATACCGGGCGAGTGAAACGAGCCGTCGCTTGCCGCCACGGTGTGTGGCTCCTCGTCGTGATTGGTCCAGGTGACGGTACTGCCAGCGGCGACGGTCAACTTCGCGGGCACGAACGCGAAGTTGTCGATGCTGACCGCGTCGCCGCTCGCCGGCGCCGCCGGCCCGGTTGGCGACGCCGTGCCCGGTGGTGCGCCCGGCATCGACGGCATCTCGCTCATGCCCGGCATCCCGGGCGTGGCGCTGGCGCCCGACGCGAATGTCACTGACGGATGACTCTCGCGTTGCGAGGCCGAACATCCGGCCAGCAGCAGCGCACCGGCGAAAAGCACGATGTGGGCTCGTGAAGACACGACGATCCACCTCCATGGTCGCAAACAGCCACGGGATGCAGGATTCTCGCCAAAAGATACGGAGGCGGGTTACACGGCTTAGGCGGGTTCACCTGGCCGCAGCGGCGCGAAAACTTCGATGATCCCGTTGATTTCGCGAACCATCAACGCCGGCAGCGGTTTTGGAGCGATCGGTAGCTGATGGTCGAGCACCTGGCCGGTGGGTGCAAACGATGTGGAATGACATGGGCAGCGCAACCGGTTATCCGGCGAGTCGAACCGCAGCCGACAGCCCTGATGGGTGCACACTCCCGACACCGCCTCAGGTTTGCCGTCGACCCGGCGGACGAATCCGATCACCGTGCCGAGGTCGAACGGGTGCATGACCCCGTCGGGGACCTCGGAGCTGGCGGCCACCCGTATCCAACGCCCGTTGTTGGGTGTGAGCTCCTGGTCTGAGCCGCCGGCGTACGTGTCAGCAGCACGCCGGCCAATGGCGAATCGATCGATCGAGACCCCGGCCGCCGCGGAAACGGCCGCCGCGGCCGACGTTCCGATTACGACTTGTCGGCGAGTGGCGCCGGATTTCCCCGGCGATACCGCCTGCCGCGGCGTTTCCTCCAGTTGTGCCGCCAGCCGTCGGTGCAGATCGGTGAGAAACTCCTGCCGCGGCGCATCACCGCCCATTCGGGCCGCGGTCAACTCGATCGCCGTGCGGATCTGCTCTGCCTCAAAGTCGTCCGGCTGGAATGGCTTTGGGCGGCGTCCCCGCAGCAGGTCGTCGACGTAGCGGCGCAACCTCCGCGCGTTCATGACACGTCCTTTTCGCTCACCTGTGCCGCCAGCCGCAGTGCGCGATGCTGGAGCACTTTGGCGTTGCTGACGCTAATCCCGAGCTCCGCCGCTGATTCCTTGACCGAGCGGCCCTGCAAGAACCGCAATTCCAGGATCCGCCGGTATTGGTCGGGCAAGCTCTGGAGAACCCTGGCGACGCGCTGCGGCGCGGTGCTGATCGCTTCTTCGCTGTCAGGTGGTTGTTCGATGTCTTCGATCGAGGTGATCTCGCGTCCCAACGTCTCACGCCAATGGGCGGCCAGCACCGTGCGCGCAGTGGTCCGCAGGTATGCGCGCACCTCGCCGACGCTGGCGGTCAACCGCAGCGGCCGCAGCGCGGCCAGGAATACCTCCGCGGTGAGGTCCTCGGCGTCGGCCCGGTTGCCGACCCGAGCGAAGATCGTCCGATAGACCCAGGTCGCGTTGTCCTGATACACCGCCTCCCAGTCGGCATAGCCGCCGTCGCGCACCACGCGCAGAGGTCGCGGGTTGACCGGGTCGCACGATGCCGTCACCTATCGCCTGCCTTCTACGACTGGTCGTCACCAGTCCATAGCGGAGCTGGTTACAGTCTGCGCTGACCGGATTAGACCGAATGTGCGTCGACGGCATCGAATGTGCGTCGACGGCGCCGAGTGTGCGGATAGGGCGCTCTCGCGGCCGAAAACCCGCCCTGAATGCACAGTGAACCAGCTGCGAAGCGCAACGGCCTTGCACGTCATGCAAGCACTTTACTAGGATGTCCTAGTAAACTCCTTTCGCGTATTCGAGGGCATTGATGACCACAACGATTCCGCATTTCATTGACGGCCAGCGCACGACAGGGCAGTCGCAGCGTACGGCCGACGTGTTCAATCCCAACACCGGCCAGGTGCAGGCGACAGTGCCGATGGGCGCCACGGCAGATGTCGACACCGCGGTGGCATCGGCCGTCGAGGCGCAGAAGGGCTGGGCAGCGTGGAACCCGCAGCGCCGGGCGCGGGTCATGATGCGGTTCATCGAGCTGGTGAACCAGCACACCGACGAACTGGCCGAGATGCTCTCGCTAGAGCACGGCAAGACCCTGGCCGACTCGCGTGGTGACATCCAGCGTGGCATCGAAGTCATCGAGTTCTGCATCGGCATCCCACATCTGCTCAAGGGCGAATACACCGAAGGCGCTGGGCCGGGCATCGACGTCTATTCGCTGCGCCAACCGCTGGGCGTGGTCGCCGGGATCACCCCGTTCAACTTCCCGGCGATGATCCCGCTGTGGAAGGCGGGACCAGCGCTGGCATGCGGAAATGCGTTCATTCTCAAGCCTTCTGAGCGCGACCCATCCGTGCCGGTGCGGCTGGCCGAGCTGTTCATCGAAGCCGGCCTGCCGCCCGGGGTGTTCCAGGTGGTGCACGGCGACAAGGAAGCCGTCGACGCCATCTTGGCGCACCCGGACATCCAGGCGGTCGGTTTCGTGGGGAGCTCGGATATCGCGCAGTACATCTATGCGACTGCGGCCGCGCACGGTAAGCGCTCGCAATGCTTCGGCGGCGCCAAGAACCACATGATCGTGATGCCCGACGCGGACCTCGACCAGGCCGTCGATGCGCTGATCGGCGCCGGATACGGCAGCGCCGGTGAGCGCTGCATGGCGGTCAGCGTCGCGGTGCCGGTCGGAGAGCAGACCGCGGAACGGTTGCGCGGCAGGCTCATTGAGCGCATCAACAACCTGCGGGTGGGCCACAGCCTGGACCCCAAGGCCGACTACGGTCCGCTCGTCACCGAGGCTGCGCTCAAGCGGGTCCGCGACTACATCGGTCAAGGCGTGGCCGCCGGCGCTGACATCGTGGTCGACGGCCGCGAGCGCACCAGCGACGATCTGACCTTCGGCGACGCGAACCT
>NZ_DASRBZ010000373.1:0-4282 GCF_035653355.1 Mycobacterium sp.
CCACAGCAAGGCCGCCCAAGAGTGATCGCACAGGGATAGGCGAGCGCATCCGGATGGTCGTCATTCGGTGAACCTCTCCGCTAAGCCCAACCGCGAACTGGCTCGCAAACCAAGTCGCTGACATCGCGATCATCGCATGCCGCAATCGAATTGGCCACGCTCTACGGGGAGCCGCTAGCCCGCGGGCAGGATCGTTAACGTGACGGACACGCCTCGGGCATTCAACGTTGGCAGGCCGGGCACCAATACGTCACCCGCCCATTGGTGTTGTCATGCCTGACGGGCGTGCCGCACCGACGGCAACTCTGCCCGGCTCGCCCGTACACCCACAGTTGCCGGCCCGCCCGAGTGTCGCCGGTGGTGCAGCGGCTCCAGCGGTAGCGGTTGGCCCACAGCATATCTCGGGCTCGGGACACCAATCGGTGTGGATCGGTGACCCCGCTTACCGGCGTGGTGGGCAGATGTCCGCTGACGAAACACAGTTCGTTGCAGTAGACGTTGCCGATCCCGGCCAGTACCCGCTGGTCGAGTAGCGCATCGGCTAGCGGCCGGTCCGGCTCGGCGACGAGGTTGGCGGCCGCAATCTGCGGATCCCAGTCGTCGCCGAGCAGGTCAGGACCCAGGTGGGCGACCACGTCGCCGTCGTGGGCGCGGTCGAGCACCTCCAGTACCCCGAGGTCGATCCCCACGGCCCGGACGTCCCCTGCCTCCAAGATGATTCGGACGCGGTGATCGGTCCACGCGCGGCCGCTGGTCAGCCGCCAGCTGCCGTCCATCTTCAGATGTGAGTGGATGCTAGCCGGCCCGACGCGGATGAACAGGTGCTTCCCGCGGCTCAGCACGTCGTCGACCACCTGCCCGGACAGGTCGACGGTGGCGAATCGCGGCACCCGGATGTCGCAGCGAGTCAGGCTGCGACCGGCCAGCGCCTGCCGCAGTATGGCGGCGGTGTGAAAAATGGTGTCGCCCTCGGGCATTCGCTAGCGCAGCCTCAATCCCCGCGGTGTGTTCGCGAAGCCGGCTCCGGTCAGCGCGGCGTGAATCGGCGACTCCCGCAGTTGCAGTGCCGGCACCCCATTGACCCGCTCTACCAGGATGGAATCGACGCGCCGCGCACCGACCAGATCAGCCAGCGCGACCGCGGCCGCATGGTGGGCGTCGGGATCGTCGGTGAAACTCAACAGCGAGCGCCCACCGCGCTCTAAAAACCACGCCAACGCGCCGTCCACCAGCGCGACCAACGCACCGGCCTTGCGGCCAGGACGGGCGGCGCCCTCATCATCGGATGCTCGGGCCGGCCAGGGCAGTGCCGCACCGTAGGGGTTGGCGGGGTCAGCGGCGGCGAGCACCACCGCCCGGTATTGCGGCCGCTGGGGGTCGACGCTGTCGAGGTAGCTGCGGAGCCGGTCGACCGTCGATGCGACGGCAAACTGCGCGCCGCCCAACGACTCTACGAAGTAGCCGCGCTGACAGCGGCCGGCGTCCTCGAACGCGGTCAGCACCTTATACAGCGTGGCGAATCCGCCCGGCACGCCTTCGGCCGCCACCGCGCCCTTGGTGAGCACGCCGTGGCGGTTCAGCAGGAGTTCGGCGTGGTGGTGGGCCCGCAGCGTGGAATCTGGCTCCGGAGCCGGCAGGGCCGACCACCGACCGGCCACGGTGGGATCGGTGGTGCGGGTCTGGGCGTGCGCGACGCTGTAGCGGCTGAGCCGCGGTGGCCGCCGGTGTCGATGTGCTGGTGTGGCTCGTTTGCGGGTGCCCGGGCCGCCGGCCAGCATCGCGCGCACCGGTGCGAACGTGTCGCCGGTGACCCAGCCGGACCAAATCAGTTCCCACAAAGCCGCTTTGAGCTGGGCAGCGCCGTCACCGAGCTGGCGGAAGAAGAATGCGCCGCCGCCGGCCAGCGTGTCGAGGATCGCGCGGTGGGCGTCGGTGAACTCGATTTCGGCGCCGGCGGTCAACGTCAACGGCGCAGTGTCGCTGGCGTGGAACGTGATCCAGCCGTCGTTACCGGAAATCGTTCCGGCACCGGACCATATCACCTCTCCGGAGGCCAGCAGCTCGTCGAGCATGGCAGGGGAGTAGTCGTGCACCCGCGGCGCCAATACCAGCGGTTCGACCGCTGAGGCGGGCATGCGCACACCGGCGAGCTGGTCGAGTACGGCCACCAAACCGTCGATGCCCGAGTTGGTTTCGGCACCCACTTGTTGCCACGCTGGCAGGAAGCGGGCGTAGGCGGCGGTGCTGACCGGCTCGACTTGCGCCCGCAGCGCCGCCAGTGACCGGCGCCGCAAAATCCGCAACACCTCGGTGTCGCACCACTGGTCGCCGGGGGCGTCGGCGACGAAGTCGCCGCGCACGAGCCGTCCGTCGGCGCCCAGCCGGCCCAGGACGTCGGCGGTCACCCGAAGGCCCAGACCGAACCGGGCGGCCGCCTCGGCGGTGGTGAACGGGGTGTGGGTGCGCGCGTAGCGGCCGAGCAGCTCCCCGAGCGGGTCGGCGACCGCCTCGGTGAAGCTGTCGGGCACGCCGACCGGCACGGCGACCCCCACGCCGTCGCGCAGCCGACCGATGTCCTCGACCGCGACCCACCAGGTCCGGCCGGCGAAAGACACTGTCAGCGCGCGTCTGGCGGCGCGCAGTCCCTCCAACCAGCCGCCGACGTCTGCGCCGCCGGCGCGGGCGGCGACCTCGTCCTTGGTCAGCGGGCCCAGCAGCCGCAGCAGGTCGGCCACTCCTTCGGCGTCGCGGGCCATCCGGTCGGCCGACAGGTGCTGTAGCTGCCGGCCGGTTGCGGCGATGACGTCGGGGTCGAGCAGCTCGCGCAGCTCGACGCGGCCGAGCAGCTCGGCCAGCAACGTGGTGTCCAGCGAGAGCGCCGCGGCGCGGCGCTCGGCAAGCGGGCTGTCGCCTTCGTAGATGAACGCTCCGACATAGCCGAACAGCAGCGACGCCGCAAACGGTGACGGCGTGACGGTCTCGGCTTCGGTCAGCCGCACCCGCCGCGCAGCGATGTCAGCCATCAGTGCGGTCAGCGTCGGCACGTCGTAGACGTCTTGTAGGCATTCGCGGATCGCTTCCAGCACGATCGGAAAGTCCGGGTATTTGCGAGCGACGTCGAGCAGCTGGGCGGCGCGCTGGCGCTGATGCCACAGCGGCGAGCGGCGACCGGGGTGTCGCCGCGGCAGCAGCAGGGCACGCGCCGAGCATTCCCGGAAGCGCGACGCGAACAGCGCTGAACCGCCCACCTCGTCGGTGACGATCGGCTCGATCTCGTCCGGGTCGAACACGAACAGATCCGCGCCCGGCGGTGAGCCCGCCGGGTCCGGCCCTGCATCGGCAAGGGTGTCGGGCAACCGCACCACGATGCCGTCGTCGGAGGCGGTCGGCTTCTCGTCGATGCCGTAGCGTTCCCGCAGCCGCCGGCCTACCGCCAACGCGAGTGGGCCATGCACCCGCAGTCCGTACGGCGAGTGCAAGATCACCCGCCAGTCGCCCAGCTCGTCGCGGAACCGCTCCACCAGCAGCGTGGTGTCGGTGGGCACCGCCGCGGTGGCGGTGCGCTGGTCGTCCAGCAGTTGCCACAGGTTGTCGGTGGCGAAGGAATCGAAACCCAAGTCGGCGCAGCGTTTTTCGAAGGCTTTGCGGTCCAGGCTGGCCAGCTCGCCGGTGAAGGCGCCGATCGCGCGGCCCAGCTCGGCCGGGCGCCCGACGTCGTCGCCGCGCCAGAACGGCAACCGGGCGGGCTGGCCCGGCGCGGGGATCACCAGCACGCGGTCGTGGGTGATTTCGGTGATCCGCCAGCTGGTCGCGCCCAGCGATATGACGTCGCCCGGCCGGGATTCGTAGACCATTTCTTCGTCGAGTTCGCCGACCCGCGAGGGCTTTTCGGTGGCAAGCCAGACGGTGAACAGTCCGCGGTCGGGGATCGCCCCGCCGGAGGTGACCGCAAGCCGCTGCGCGCCGGGCCGCGCGGTCAACGTTCCGTTGTCGCGGTCGTAGACCAATCGTGGTCGCAGCTCGGCGAATTCGGTCGACGGATACTTGCCGGAGAGCAAATCCAGTGTCGCCTCGAACGCGCTGCGCGGCAGCGTGGCGAACGATGCGCTGCGCCGCACGGTGTCGAACCAGCGTTCGGCGTCAAGTGGCTCCAGCGCGGCCGCCGCCACGGTGTGCTGCGCCAGGATGTCGAGCGGGTTAGCGGGCACCTGCATTGTTTCGATCTGACCGGCCAGCATGCGCTGGGCGGCGACCGCGCAGCCGATCAGATCGGTGCGGTGTT
>NZ_DASRBZ010000374.1:0-3242 GCF_035653355.1 Mycobacterium sp.
CCCACCCCTTGGACGCGACGCATGCGAGCGCTTCACGTGCGATACGGGTCTTACCCACCCCGGCAGCCCCGCACACCACGATTCCCGATGAATCGGGCGCTGACAGAGCGCCGTCAATGATCTGGTTCTCCTCCACGCGGCCCGTCAGCGGCCACTTCAAGAGCACGTACAAAGCCTAGGCCCGGGGGTACATGCCCCGCTCGGCGAACAGCCGCTCAGCCGCGGATAAGATCGCCTCCCGGGTGCCCGCCGACCTGTCGTTGCGCAAAGCCCCGGCTGCGGCCACCGGCTCAATGAACACCCCGGCCGCGGATTAAACCAAGCAGTCTATTTAACAGCTGCTGGGAAGGAGCTCAAGCCGGTACGACAGGATGTGCTGGTGTTCGGGCTTGTTGTAGTCGTTGCGCTGGTTGCCACGGTGATCGTGGGAACGGTCCTGGGCAAGCGCTATCGAGTCGGCCCGCCGGTATTGCTGATCCTGTTGGGCGCACTGCTGGGACTGATCCCGCGTTTCGGTCAGACGCACCTCGACGGGGAACTCGTGCTGCTGCTGTTCCTGCCGGCGATCCTCTACTGGGAGAGCATGAACACCAGCTTTCGCGAGATCCGCGCCAACCTGCGGGTCATCGTGCTGATCAGCATCGGCCTGGTGATCGCCACCGCGGTGGCGGTGTCGTGGACGGCGCGCGCGATGGGGATGGAGTCGCACGCCGCGGCGGTCCTTGGGGCTGTGCTCTCCCCGACCGACGCTGCCGCCGTAGCCGGCTTGGCCAAGCGGTTGCCGCGCCGGCCGCTGACCGTGCTGCGCGCCGAGAGCATCATCAACGACGGCACCGCGCTCGTGCTGTTCGCCGTCACCGTCGCGGTCGCGACTGGCAGCCCCGCGATCGGTCCGGCCGCCCTGGTCGGCCGGTTCGTCGGGTCTTATCTCGGAGGTATCGCCGCCGGGCTGCTGGTCGGCTGGACGGTGACACTGTTGCGCCGCCGACTCGACGCGCCGCTCGAAGAGGGAGCGCTGAGCATCCTGACCCCGTTCGCGGCGTTCCTGCTGGCCCAAAGCATCCGCTGCAGCGGCGTCGTCGCCGTCCTGGTGGCCGCCCTCGTGCTCACCTATGTCGGGCCGCGGGTGATCCGGGCCCGCTCTCGCTTGCAGGCCTTCGCCTTCTGGGACATGTCGACGTTTCTGATCAACGGTTCGCTTTGGGTGTTCGTCGGTGTGCAGCTCCCGGGGGCGGTGCGGGGCATCGCCGGCATCGACGGCGGACTTCGCCACGCCGCATTGCTGGCCCTGGCGGTCACCGGCGTCGTCATCGCGACCCGGTTTGCCTGGATGGAAATCACCACCGTGTTGATTCGCGCCCTGGACCGGCGCGCGGTGCAGCGCGCGCGCCGCGTCGACTGGCGCCAGCGCACGGTATCCAGCTGGGCTGGATTCCGCGGCGCGGTATCGCTTGCCGCCGCCCTGGCCGTCCCGCTGACCACTCGCAGCGGCGCCCCCTTCCCCGACCGCAACCTGATCATCTTCGTCGTATCGGCCGTGATCCTGGTGACCGTTTTGGTGCAGGGAAGCACATTGCCTCTGGTCGTTCGGTGGGCCCGGATGCCCCAAGACGCCAGGCACGCAGGCGAATTGCAACTGGCCCGCACGTGCAGCGCCGAAGCGGCCCTGCAAGCGTTGCCGCGAGTCGCCGGTGAACTCGGGGCGAGCCCGGAGCTGCTGAGGCGTCTGCAAAAGGAGTACGAAGAACAGGCCGCGCTGGTCATGGCGAATGCCGACGGCTCGGCGCCCAATGACGCCGCCGAGCGCAACGATCTGATTCGGCGGGTACGCCTTGGCGTGCTGCAATACCGGCGCCGGGCCGTCACCGAGCTACGTGACCAAAACCGCATCGATGACATCGTCCTGCGCGAGTTGCAAGCGGAGATGGACCTCGAGGAGGTGCAGCTGCTCGACCCTGCCGACGCCGAGTAGCGGCCGATCGAGCTCGGTATTCGGCTGACCAAAAAGACGAACTGCTGTCGGGCGATATAGTTGCTCGGCGTCGCATGTGCGGCGATTTCGCGGAACAGGAGGGCCGGGGATGAGGACTTCCGTGATCGCGATGGCAGGACTTACCGCGGCGGCCATGCTGGTCGGAGCATCGGCCGGCTGCGGGAGCCATTCGACGTCGAAGCCCGCGAGTCCAACCGCCTCGAGCACCCGCACCACCAGCCACAGCTCAGCGGCGACACAACCGAGCGGCTACACCCGGCTGCTGATCAGCGCCGCAGACATCAAGGCACCCGTGACCTTCAAAGCCAGCCCGCCGATCCAGGACCCGAACGGCAAGCCCGGTGCCGCAACGACATTCAGCGACGACGACAGCAGCCACGTCATCCACGACACCATCGAGGTCCTGCCGAATCCCGCCGCAGCGGCGAACGCCCTTAACGCGGCGAAGGGCGCGCCGCCCGGGGGCATCACCGGAAAGCCCGCCGCAACGAACATCGGGACCGGCGGTGTGACGATCTCGGGAGACGCACCCGATAAATCCAAGGGCGTGACGGTGTTGCTGTTCACCGAGGGCAGGACGTTTGTCACCCTCCAATTCGACGGCCCCGCCGGCGTGCCCGCGCCGCCGGAGTTCATCAACGACGTGGGGCAACAACAGGACGCCGCGATCAAGAAGGGGCTTCCCGCCTAACTTTTGGACGGCGGGAGATCCCGCAGCGCCCAAGGGGATACTGGTGCCGATGGCTGACCGCAACGTGCTGGGCGGCGCGCTGGAACCGTGCGGCACCGACCCGCTCACCGGCTTCTACCGGGACGGCTGCTGCTCGACCGGCCCGGAGGACCTCGGCCTGCACACCATCTGCGCCGTGGTGACCGCCGAGTTCTTGCGACACCAGCGCTCGATCGGCAACGATCTGGTGACGCCCAGGCCGGAGTACTCGTTCCCTGGCCTCACCCCGGGCGACCGCTGGTGCGTCACCGCAAGGAATTGGCTTTTGGCCTACCGCGACGGCTGCGCCGCCCCGGTGGTGCTGGCCTGTACCCACGAGCGAACCCTGGACGTGGTGCCGTTGGAGGCGCTGCGTGAGAACGCCGTCGACGTGCCCGACGACCTCGGCGGCCTGTGACAGCATCGCCGTATCGCCTAGGTTTCCAGCGCCTTCGCGCAGGCGGCGAGAATCGCCGAGAAGCTCGAACGCAGCAACCGCTGGCTGAGCGCCTCCAGCAGCTTGCCTCCCGCCCGGGCCGG
>NZ_DASRBZ010000375.1:0-8194 GCF_035653355.1 Mycobacterium sp.
CGAGAAGGATTCGATCACCGGCGTGGTGATCACCAGCGCCAAGAAGACGTTCTTCGCCGGCGGCGACCTGACCGCGATGGTCAAGGCGCGGCCCGAGGATGCCGGGCAGTTCTTCGACACGGTGGAGCGGGTCAAGAAGCAGCTGCGCACGCTGGAGAAGTTGGGCAGGCCTGTTGTCGCGGCCATCAACGGTGCGGCGCTGGGCGGCGGCCTGGAAATCGCTCTGGCGTGTCACCACCGCATCGCCGCCGACGTTCCTGGCAGCCAGATCGGTGTGCCGGAGGTGACGCTGGGCCTGCTGCCCGGTGGCGGTGGAGTAACCCGCACCGTGCGGATGTTCGGGATCCAGAAGGCTTTCGTCGAGATTCTCGCGCAGGGCACCCGGTTCAAGCCCGGCAAGGCGAAGGAGATCGGGCTTGTCGACGAGGTGCTTCCGAGCGTCGAGGAGCTGGTGCCCGCGGCTAAGGCCTGGATAAAAGAGGTCAAGGCCAACCCGGATGCGCATGTACAGCCGTGGGACAAGCAGGGTTACAAGATGCCCGGCGGCACTCCGTCGTCGCCGTCGTTGGCAGCGATCCTGCCGTCGTTCCCCTCGAATCTGCGCAAGCAGCTCAAGGGAGCGCCGATGCCCGCGCCGCGGGCGATCCTGGCCGCTGCGGTCGAGGGTGCGCAGGTCGACTTCGACACCGCCAGCCGCATCGAAAGCCGTTACTTTGCTTCGCTGGTCACGTCCCAGGTGGCCAAGAACATGATCCAGGCGTTCTTCTTCGACTTGCAGCACATCAACTCCGGCGGGTCGCGGCCCGAAGGCTACGAGAAGACGACGTTCAAGAAAGTTGCGGTGCTCGGTGCCGGGATGATGGGCGCGGCCATCGCCTATGTCTGCGCCAAGGCCGGCATCGAGGTGGTCCTCAAGGACGTCAGCCTGGACGCCGCCCAGAAGGGCAAGGAATACTCGGAAAAGCTGGAAGCCAAGGCGCTTTCGAAGGGCCGGACCACCCAGGAGAAGTCCGACGCGCTGCTGGGCCGCATTCACCCGACCGCCGACGCGAACGACGCCGCCGGTGCCGACCTGGTGATCGAGGCGGTGTTCGAGTCGGTTGAGTTGAAGCACAAGGTGTTTGCCGAAATCGAGCCGGTGGTGGCACCCGACGCGGTGCTGGGCTCCAACACCTCGACGTTGCCGATTACCGAGCTGGCCAGCGGCGTCACGCGGGCCGAGGACTTCATCGGCCTGCACTTCTTCTCGCCGGTCGATAAGATGCCGCTGCTGGAAATCATCAAGGGCCGCAAGACCTCTGACGCCACCCTGGCCAAGGCCGTGGATTTGGCGATGCAGATCGGAAAAACCCCGATTGTGGTCAACGACAGCCGCGGCTTCTACACCAGCCGGGTGATCGGCACCTTCATCAACGAGGCGATCGCGATGCTCGGCGAAGGCGTGGAGCCGGCCAGCATCGAGCACGCCGGCGGACAGGCCGGCTACCCGGCGCCGCCGCTGCAGCTCTCCGACGAGCTGAACATGGAGCTGATGGCCAAGATCGCCAAGGCCACACGCGAAGGCGTCGAGGCAACCGGACAGACCTACACGCCGCATCCGGCTGAGGCCGTCGTCAACAAGATGCTCGAGCTGGGCCGGCCGGGCAAGCTGAAGGGCGCCGGTTTCTACGAGTACGCCGACGGCAAACGGGTCGGGCTGTGGCCGGGCCTGCGGGAGACGTTCAAGTCGGGTTCGTCGAAGCCGCCGCTGCAGGACATGATCGACCGGATGCTGTTCGCGGAGGCGCTGGAGACGCAGAAGTGCCTCGACGAGGGTGTGCTGACATCCACGGCCGACGCCAACATCGGGTCGATCATGGGTATCGGCTTCCCGCCGTGGACCGGTGGCACCGCGCAGTTCGTCATCGGCTACCTCGGTGGCAAGCAGGGCTTCGTCGCCCGTGCTCGCGAGCTGGCCGCCAAGTACGGCGACCGGTTCCTGCCGCCCGACTCGCTGACGTCATAGCAGCGTGCGCTTCGCTGACGCTTAAATCGTTGCGACGCCCGCCGGGGCGTCTCGCCGCAACTGGTTAAGTTCCGCGACGTTGCAACAGGTAGGACCGCACCGGGTTCTTGCCGTTGTGATCCAATTGCGGTTCGTCACAGGCTGATAGCAGCGTCCAAGCGTGTGTGAACCGACGTTCGATCTCGGCTCGATCGATTCCCCGCACGCCGAACGACCCGCCGGGGACGAATGCGACGATCAGCAGCCGCGCATCCGGCGCCGACACCGCGGTGACTTCGCGGACATACGCGTCGCGGTCCTCGTCGCTCATGTTGTGCAAGCAACCGTGGTCGGTGATCAGCGTGTAGCCCGCGCCCACATTTGACGAGCTCAGCCTGGTCACATCGGCCTGGGTGAACGTTGCCGAAACCTTGGCGGCAGCGGCCTTCGCCCGTGCCTTGTCCAGAGGCTTCGCAACGAAATCCACACCGGTGACGTGCCATCCATGCTTGGCTAGATAGATGCAGGTATCCCCGGTGCCACAGCCAAGATCGAGCGCGGTGCCCGCCGGCAGCGGGGGCGAGCCGTTGCCTTCGACTAGATCGTGCAGGCTCTTTGCGACCGGGTGGCCATCCCACGGGGCGAAACCCAGCCGATAGAACATCGAGAACAAAAGGTGCTTGGAAGCCATCGCTTGCCTGTCTTCAGTTTTGGCGCTGAAGCACGTAGCTGCGCGCATGGAAGCGGGCGGCGAATCGATTGCCATTCGTCCACTGCGGTTCATCGGTCGCTGACAGCAGCGTCCAGGTCGGCGCGAAGCGGCGCTCGATTTCCGCTTGCTCGACTCCCGCCGGCCCCAACCGGCCGCTGCGTTTGAAAGCGACCATGAACAGCCGTGCTCCGGGCGCTGCGGCCGCCGTGATCTCGCGGACGTAAAGGTCACGATCGCCGTTGCTCATGCCGTGAAAGCAACCGTTGTCCACGATCAGCTCAAACCGTGAACCGATTCCGGCCTGGCTCAGATGCGTGACGTCGGCGTGGACTAAGTTGACCGTTAGGTTCGCGGCCCGAGCCTTGGCGCGGGCCTTCTCCACTGCCTTCGGGGTGAAGTCGACTCCGGTGACCTGCCAACCGTGCTGAGCCAGATAGATTGACGCGTCGCCCGTGCCGCATCCGACGTCAAGCGCGGATCCTGGCGGCAGCGCGTCGGTTCCCTCGATCAGTCCGCGCAGCGTCGGCGACTGTGGATGGCCGTCCCACGGTGTGAAGCCCAGCGTGTAGAAGATTCGGAACAATGTGTGTCGAGAAGCCATTGCCTCACGGTATTACGCAGCGGGCAGGCATTAAAGCCCCGACGCAATCGGAAAGCGGCGCTATGGCTGCACGTCCGCGCGCTGAGAAGTCATGAATTGCATGCCGCAGCTATTCGGCGCCATTGCTCGCGGGGAAAGGCCCTCTGGTCAGCCAGCAGCACTTGCACGCAGACATGGTCGGCGCCGAGCGCTTGATGGTCGGCAACCCTGCGCATGATGGCTTCCTCGTCACCCCATGCGATGATCGCGTCGAAGAGTCGATCGCTCACCTGCGCGAGATCGTCGGCCGAAAACCCGCTCCGCAGCAGGTTGTTGGCGTAGTTCGGCAGTGCCAAATAGGCGCGAAGCCAATTGGTTCCGATGGCGCGTGCCTCCTCGGCACTGTCGGTCAAGATCACGGTCTGCTCAGGGAGCAGCAGCGGGCCCTCGCCCAAAACCGAACGCGCAGTGGCGGTGTGCTCGGGGGTGACGAGGTACGGGTGCGCGCCGCAGGCGCGGTTGGCCGCCAGCGCCAGCATTTTTGGGCCGAGTGCCGCCAGTACCCGTCGCTCGACGGGCACCGGCTGTGGCGCGGCATCCAGCGCATCGAGGAACGATGCCGTCGCGGCCAGCGGTTTGCGGTATCGGCCGGGCTCGCGGGAGTCGATCAGCGGCGCGTGGCTGACGCCGATACCCAGCAGGAAACGATCGCCGTGCTCAGCCGTCAGCGATGCGTAGGAGTCGGCGACGTCGCCGGGTTCGTGCATCCACAGGTTCAAGATGCCCGTGGCGATCACCGTGCGTTTTGTCGCGCCGAGCAGGCGACCCACTGAGTCGAACACCGGCCCGCCCACATCCGGAATCCACAGCGCGGTAAAGTCCAGCTCCTCCAATTCCGCTGCCGCCTCGGCCGCTTCGGCGGGGTCGCCGTAGCGCAGTTGGCTGCTCCATATTCCGACGCCGGAAAGCTCCATGCGTCAATGTTGCCAAACGTGGCTACCGTAGTCGGGTACCGGGATCGAGTCGTGCAGGCGCACGCCCGTGGTGTTGAGCTTGGCGACTGCACGGCTGACCGGTGTCGGCAGCGCCGACACCAGTTGGGCACCTCGGGTCACCGCCCAGAGCGCGGCCCGCGAGGCGGGGACGACGGTTTTGGCGGCGCGACTCGCGAAAGCGCGGGTGCGGCGCACCGGTTCGCGCATCCGTTGTTCGTAGGCCGCGAACGCTGCTTGGTAATCCGCGCCCGCTCGAGCCAGTTCGCCGGCCAGCACATAGGCGCCGACCACCGCCAGGCTGGTGCTGCCGCCCACGGCCGGACCCGGGCAGTATCCCGCGTCACCGACGAGCGTCACCGGCCCACGCGACCAGGTGTCCAGCTGCAATTGGGTGATGGAGTCGAAGTAGAACGCCGGAGTGGTGTCGAGGCATTCGAGCCAACCGTCCACCCGCCGATGCATTTCGGCGAATGCGTTACGCAGTAAGCCCTTCTGTCGCAGGACATCTCGATAGTGGTATTGCAGTTCACGGCTGTGGAACATGAACACCGCCCGCGCGTCGTCCAGGTGCTGCGCGCTATAGATTCCTGCCATGCGGCCGATTTCGACGTGACCGATCATTTCCCCCACGGTCGCCAGCGATTTCGGAATGGACGCCACCGCCAGATAACCGCCGAGATACCGGGTGCGACCGGCGTCGTCGCCGAAGACCAACCGTCTGACGTTGGAATGGAGCCCGTCGGCGCCGACCACCACGTCGAACCTGCGGGGAGTCGCGTGCTCGAATGTCACCTCGCCGTCGGGCGAAATTGTCGTGATCGAGTCGCCGAAGAGGTAGTCGACATCGGCGGCTTGGTAATAGATTTCGCTGAGGTCGTCGCGCATGATCTCGACGTGCCGGTCGGAGGCGGCCCGGTAGATCTTGGTGAGGTCGACGCGGATCGGCCGTCGCGCCCCGTCACGGTAGATGCTCAGACGCGTCGTCTTGGTGGCGCGGTCCTCGATGCGGGGCAGCACGCCCATCTTCGCGGAGATCTCCATCGCCGGCCGGAACAAGTCGACGGCGTGGCCGCCGGTCTTGCGAAAGGTCGGTGCACGCTCGACGACTGTCACGTCGAACCCATATCGATCCAGCCAGAACGCCAGTACGGGCCCTGCGATGCTCGCGCCTGAAATCAAGACCCGCATGCCTGCCTCCTTACTTAACGATCAGTAAGCTTGTCAGCTGCGCTTACTTATCGGTAGGTCAGATATGCTGGCTCAGTGAGCAGGCCCCGCTCTGATACCCGGGAGCGCATTCAAGCGGTGGCCCGCGAGCTGTTCTCTCGGCAAGGGGTGCAGCGCACCAGCCTGCAGGACATCGCCGAAAGACTGGGAATCACCAAACCCGCGCTGTACTACCACTTCTCGTCGCGAGAGGACCTGGTCCGCAGCATCATTCAGCCGCTGATCGACGAGGGCGAGCGCTTCATCGCAGACCGCGAAAACCGGGGCGACACTGATGTCCGCGAACTGCTCGAGGGCTACTTCGACTACCACTATCGGCACCGTGGCGACCTCGTGTTAGTGGTGACGGAATTGACGACGCTGGCCGAGCTGGGGTTGATCGACAAGCTGTTGGCATGGCGCGACCGGCTCGGCCGGCTTGTGTTCGGACCGAAACCGACGCTTGCGCAGTCCACCCGCGCGGTGATCGCGTTCGGCGGGCTACAGGACTGCTGTCTGCAGTTTCCCGACACGCCCTATAACGAATTGCGTACCGCAGTCGTCGAGGGCGCGCTGGCCGCTTTGGGTATGTGACATCGGTCTACAGTCGGCAGCTATGCGCTTTGGACTGTTCATCCCGCAGGGCTGGCGACTCGATCTGGTGGGCATCGAACCCGCCAAGCACTGGGCGGTGATGCGCGAGCTGGCTGCCTACGCCGACGACAGTCCGTGGGACTCGCTGTGGGTCTACGACCACTTTCACACAGTGCCCATGCCGACCGGCGAAGCCACCCACGAGGCGTGGTCGCTGATGTCGGCCTACGCGGCAACGACATCGCGGATCAAGCTCGGTCAGATGTGCACCGCGATGAGCTACCGCAACCCGGTCTATCTGGCCAAGGTGGCGGCCACCGCCGACATCATTTCTGGCGGTCGTATCCAGATGGGTATCGGCGGCGGCTGGTACGAACACGAATGGCGCGCTTACGGTTACGGCTTTCCGCCCGCAAAGGTACGGCTCGGGCGGCTCGACGAGGGCGTGCAGATCATGCGCGACGCCTGGCGCGATGGCAAAGTCACCTTCCCCGGCGAGCACTACCAGGTCGATGGCGCGATTGTTGCACCCCAACCCTTGCAGGAGAACGGAATTCCGCTATGGATTGCGGGCGGCGGGGAAAAGGTGACACTGCGGATCGCCGCGAAATACGCGCAGTACACCAACTTCACGCCCGAGCCGGAGGCTTTCGCTCACAAGTCGCAGGTGCTGGCCGGGCACTGCCGCGACGTAGGCACCAACTTCGACGCCATCGTGCGCTCCGTCAACGTCAACGCCGTCCTGGGCGCCTCCGAGGCCGAAGTCAAAGACCGGCTGCAGCGCATCCACGACCGGATCGCTGGCTACGTACCCGAGTCGGCGGCCGATGCGATGATCAGGGGCACCACCGGGGTGGAATCGGCGGCAGGCACCACGGAGCGGGTGATCGAGCGGCTCGAGCGCCTGCGTGAGCTGGGCTGCCAGTACGTCATCTGCTACTTCCCCGAAGCCGCCTATGACAGGTCCAGTATCGAGCAGTTCGAACGGGAAGTGATCCCGGCCCTCGGATAGGAGAATGGAATTTCCACTTTGGTGGAATGCTGTTGTACGGTCTGGTGCGGAGCACTATTCTCATCCTGCGACTTCGGAGGATCGCCCGATGCAGAAGGCGTTAGCACCGGATATCTCTACCTGGCCGGATGACAATCCACAGCTGATCGGCAGTCGCTGCGGGGACTGTGGTGCCACCACGTTTCCGGTGCAGCAGCGCTGCCCACGGTGCAGCGGCGGGCAGATGTCCGAGCTGTTGCTGCCGCGTCGCGGCACCCTGGTGGCCTGGACCACTCAGGGGTTTCCGCCGGGGCCGCCCTATGCCGGTCCGATTGGCGACGCCTTCACCCCGTTCGGGGTCGGCCTGGTGCAGCTTGGCGACGTGATCCGCGTCGAGGGGCGGCTTACTGAAAATGATCCGGCCAAGCTGCGGTTCGGCATGGACGTCGAGCTGACCATGGTGCCGTTGACCACCGACGCGGACGGCAACGAGGTCATGACGTTCGCCTTCCGGCCGGTCTAGACCCAAGAGGATCCGAAAAGGGAGCCGTTAGATGAACGACGTGGCGATTATCGGTGTGGGCCTACACCCATTCGGGCGCTTCGAGGGCAAGTCCGCGATGGAGATGGGCGCCGACGCAATCCAGGCCGCGCTGGCTGATGCGAGCCTCGACTGGAAGGACATCCAGTTCGGAGTCGGTGGCAGCCATGAAGTATCCAACCCCGACGCGGTGACCCGATTGGTGGGGCTGACCGGAATTCCGTTCACCGACGTGTTCAACGCCTGCGCCACTGCGGCGAGTGCTACCCAGTTGTGTGCGGACACGATCCGGCTGGGTAAGTACGACATTGGCATCGCCGTCGGCATGGACAAACATCCTCGCGGCGCTTTCACCGATGACCCGGCGAAGCTGGCCCTTCCGGCGTGGTACGCGGAGAACGGCCAGTTTGTCACCACCAAGTTCTTCGGGATAAAAGCCAACCGCTATATCCACGAGCACGGCATCTCGCAGGAAACTTTGGCCAAAGTGGCAGCCAAGAATTTCCGCAATGGATCGTTGAACCCCAATGCGTTTCGGCACAAGCCGCTAACCGAAGAGCAGATTCTGGGCTCGCCGATATTGAATTACCC
>NZ_DASRBZ010000376.1:0-4161 GCF_035653355.1 Mycobacterium sp.
AGGGCCCCGAACTGCTCGACCGTCGTCTGGCCCTGTACGACGAGAACCAGCGAATGGTATTCGGGGCCAATACGTATCGGGCATTCGCGCAAATGCTGGCAGAGAGCACCGAGGAGTCGGGGGTCCACGACCCGTGGGTCACCCGGATGCGGCACCTGCCGGCGACGGTGGTGTCGACCACCCTGGAAGGACCTCTCGACTGGCCTGATGCGACCGTCGTGAGCGGCGACGCGGTCGACGTCGTCGCGCGGCTCAAGGAGGAGTCTGAAGTGCCGTTGCGCTCGCACGGCAGCCTGTCGATGAACCGGGCGCTGATGGCCGCCGGCCTCGTCGACCGCATCCAGGTCACGCTCTTTCCCGTCATCACCGGTCAGACCGGCGACGAGCCGATCTTTAAGGGTGCGGCCGACTTCGACCTCGAGTTGATCGAAAGTCGGACGCTCGACGGCGATATCCAAGAGCTCATCTACCGCCCCACCCTGCATGTCTGATTCCAGCCATGCACTCTCCGCAGATGACCACACCGTCGCAGTCGACACAGCCAAGTATCCAGGAAGGAACCAGGTCACCTCAGGCATCGACCCTTCTTGGGGACAGCGTCGCCGACTGACGCTCCCCCTTCCGCTGCCCCACAAACGCGCGGGGTGTCGCGGCGAGCCGCCGACGCAAGCAGGCGCGGCTGGTCAGCCGGACTCACGCTCAACGAGCATCGGTGTACGGCGGCCGACCGTGCCCACCCAGCACGTGTCGACCCTTATCTCACGTACCTCATGGGCGAAAGTGGTCGCTGCCCCCGGCGCCGGCCTGGGCGTTGGCGCCGCCGAATGGCGTCGAGATGCCGCCGCCATCCCCGCCACCGGCACCGAAGTTGAACCCGCCGGGACCGAATTGGTCATGGCCCCCGGTCCCGCCGTGCGCCTCAAAGTCGCCGAACGGGCTGGAAATACCACCGTGTTCACCGCCAGCCTCACCGAACGAAGCACCGCCGGGACCGACCTGGCCGCCGCCGCCAGCGCCGGCGCCACCACCGCCGCCACCGAACGGGGTGGAGACAGCGCCGCCACCGTGTTCACCGCCGCCGGCACCAAATCCACCATCAGGGTCGGCATAGGCGGGTGCGGCGGCCGCAGGAATCATTGCTGCGGCCAAAACGGCACCGGCAACCATGCCGAGACCGGCGGCGACTTTACGACGTCGTGATTTGCAGTTCACTTCGGCAACTCCGTTTCTCGAGTGGATGGCGTGGGTTTGTCCCACTTGCGGTTTCCATCGATAGTTGACGGCCCCGCGCTAAGAGTTGGGACACCATGCGCGCCTTGGACTTACGGAGCCTACAGTGCCATGCCTGTGGTTATGCTGTGGGGCACCTGCAGGTTCCTTAGGGGCGTTCGATCTCGCGGCGCAAGGTGTCGACAATCCGCGCCTAACCGAACGCGTTGCAGCAGATTTGCATTGCTCGGCCAGCGCGCACGCACTCCTCACTTCGACACGGCTATGGGCATGGCGCACACTTGTCCAATGCAGATATGTCATTTCATCGGCGTTGTGCTGACCGGGACTCCGCCTGCGCCGCGGTTCCTGCGCGGGGGCCAGGCGTCGACGCCACTCCGGCGGGCGTAATAGTGGCCGCCGAGCCGCGCCGCAAGCTGGACGGCCTCTCGGAGGTACGCGCGTTCTTTCACACCAACACGGTGCCGCTGTACTTCATCTCCCCCACCCCGTTCAACCTGCTGGGCATCGATCGCTGGATACGAAACTTCTTCTACCTGACCTACTTTGATTCTTTCGAGGGCACACACTCGCGCGTGTTCGTTCCTCGGCGGCGCGACCGCATTGATTTCGGGTCCATGGGTGATGTGTGCAACCACCTGCTGCGTGATCCCGAGACCCTCGAGTTCATCGCGGGCCGAGGGCCTGGTGGCAAGGCCTGCTTTGTGATGATGGAAGAGGAGACGCAGGCTCTCGCCCGCGAAGCGGGTCTGGAGGTCATGCACCCTCCCGTGGAGTTGCGCCATCGCTTGGGCTCCAAGCTCGTCATGACGCGTCTGGCCGACGAGGCGGGCGTGCCCAGCGTGCCTCACGTGATCGGGCGGGCCAGCTCATACGACGAGCTGCGGGCGCTGGCGCAACAGGCCGGGCTAGGCGATGACCTCGTCGTCGTGGCCGCCTATGGCGACGCCGGCAGTGCGGTGTTCTTTGTGCGCGGTCAGCGCGACTGGGATAAGCATGCCGGTGACCTGGCCGGGCAGGAAGTCAAAGTCATGAAGCGCATCCGCAATGTCGAGGTGTGCATCGAGGGCACCGTGACCCGCCACGGCACCGTGATCGGTCCCGCGATGACCAGTCTCGTCGGTTATCCGGAGTTGACTCCGCGCAAAGGCGGGTGGTGCGGCAATGACATCTGGCGCGAGGTGCTGCCGCCCGCACAGACGCACGCCGCGCGACAAATGGTTGGAAAGCTGGGCGACATCCTGAGCCGCGAGGGCTACCGCGGCTACTTCGAGGTGGACCTCCTGCACGACCTGGACTCCGACGAGCTCTATCTCGGCGAGGTGAACCCTCGTCTCAGCGGCGCGAGCCCGATGACAAACCTGACCACCGAGGCCTACGCCGACATGCCGCTGTTTCTCTTCCACCTGCTCGAGTACATGGACGTGGACTACGAGCTCGACATCGACGAAATCAATGCGCGCTGGGAGCGGGGCTACGGGGAGGACGAGGTCTGGGGTCAGCTGATCATCAGTGAAACCTCGCAAGATGTCGAGATTTTCACGGCGACGCCACGCACCGGTGTGTGGCGCATCGACGACGATGGGCGCGTCTCCTTCGCGCGCCCGGCCAACGACTGGGCCACGCTTCTCGACGGGTCCGAGGCCTTCTACATGCGTGTCGCCGCGCCGGGCGACTTACGTTGTGAGGGCGCACAACTCGGCGTGCTCGTCACCCGCGGACACCTGCAGACCGACGACTACCAGCTCACCGAGCGCTGCCGGCGCTGGATCAAGGGCATCAAGGCGAAGTTCGCCTCCACCCCCCTGGCGCCGGCCACGCCGATCGTCTCGCGGCTCGTTGCGCGAGCGTGAGCATCCCCGCCGGCATCTCACTCGACAACTGGCTCTCGGCGCCATATGCGCAGTGGTCCTTCCAGCACGTCGAAGACTTCGTGCCGACCGCACTAATCTCACGCCGGACAGGGCCGCCTGCGGTGTTGCCCGCGGCACCTTCTCCCCTGGCCAACATTCCGGTGACCGGTACTGACGGCGCGGCCACCACCGTGGGCGCGGTGATGGCCGCAACCGTGACCGACGGGTGGGCAGTTGCCTACCGCGGGTTCATGGTGGCCGAGGAGTATCTCGACGAGCTCGGGCCCCAGACCCGTCACCTGCTGTTCTCCGTAAGCAAGTCGCTGGTGGCAGCCGTCGTCGGCGCGCTGCACGGGGCCGGTGCTATCGAACTTGACTCGCCGGTCAGGGCATTCGTTCCCGCCCTGGCCAATTGCGGCTACGCCGATGCGACGGTGCGCCACCTGCTGGACATGAGGTCGGGTATCGCCTTTTCGGAGGACTACGGCGACCCGGCCGCCGAGATACACCTCCTCGACCAGGCGATGGGATGGGCGCCAAAGAGCAGTCCGGGCGCCCCGTCGACGCTGCAAGAGTTCCTGCTGACCTTGCGGCAGAAGTCGGCCCATGGCGGCCCGTTCGAATATCGCTCGTGTGAAACCGATGTACTCGGGTGGATCTGTGAGGTGGCCGCCAGCCAGCGGATGCCCGACCTGATGTCGGAATTGCTGTGGAGCCGCATCGGCGCCCAGTGCGACGCCACCATCGGCGTTGACGCGGCCGGCACCGGATTCTTCGACGGCGGCATCAGCGCCTGTCTTACCGACATGATCCGATTCGGCTCGCTGCTCCTGCGCGACGGAGTCTCGTTGACCGACGAGCAAGTGGTGCCGGCGGCCTGGATCGCCGACACCCTCGAAGGCGGCCCCGACTCGCGTCAGGCGTTCGCCGCCAGCCCCGACGACAACCGAATGCCCGGCGGGATGTACCGCAACCAAATGTGGTTGCCCTACCCCGGCAGCAACGTCATGTTGTGCCTGGGCATGTGCGGACAGATGATCTACGTGAACCGCGCCGCCGAGATGGTCGCCGCCAAGTT
>NZ_DASRBZ010000377.1:0-3622 GCF_035653355.1 Mycobacterium sp.
CAGTTGATCCAGGAACCACAGCCGCTGCTGGGCAAACGACAACGGCACCACCGCCGGCCGCTCCATCGCCACCAGGCGCGGCAACCGGCCCACACCCACGCTCACCCGCGACGCCAACTGGGCCACGGTGGGCGCCTCGAACACCGTGCGCACCGAAACATCGGCATTCACGCTGCTGTTGACGGCGGCGATCACCCGCATCGCCGAAATGCTGTCCCCGCCAAGGTCGAAAAACGAGTCATCGACCCCGACCCGCTGCAGCCCCAGCACCTGGGCGTAGATGCCGGCCAGGAGCTCCTCGATAGCACCGGCCGGGGCCCGATAGGCGCCGCCGGTGTATTCAGGGGCGGGCAGGGCCCGTTTGTCGAGTTTGCCGTTGACGGTCAACGGCAACGCATCCAACACCACGATCGCGGCCGGAACCATGTACGCCGGCAGCCTCAGTGCGAGTTTCTCACGCAACCCGGCCGGGTCGGCGGCGCCGGTGACATAGCCGACCAGGCGTTTGTCGCCGGGACGGTCCTCGCGGGCGATCACCACCGCCTGCTCCACCCCATCCAATGCGCTTAATGCCGCCTGGACTTCCCCCAGTTCGATGCGATACCCGCGAACCTTGACCTGCTCATCGGCGCGGCCCAAATACTCCAGCTGCCCATCGGCGCGCCAGCGCACCACATCCCCGCTGCGATACATCCGCAACCCCGGCCCACCGAACGGGCAGGCCACAAACCGCGACCCGGTCAAAGCGGCCCGCCGCCAATACCCGACACCCAGCCCGGCACCGGCCACATACAACTCCCCGACCACCCCGGGCGGCACCGGACGCAGCCAGTGATCGAGCACGAACAACGCCGCCCCCGCCACCGGCGACCCGATCGGCGGCACCCCCGACCCCGGCTCCAGCGGCGCACTGATCGCCACACACATGGTGGTCTCAGTGGGCCCGTAGGCGTTGAGCATCACCCGGCCCGGCGCCCACCGATCCACCACCTCCGCCGCACACGCCTCCCCGGCCACCACCAGCACCAGCGAACCCAGCCCGTCGGCCGGCAATACCGCCGCAGCCGAAGGGGTTTCGGTGAGCACACTGACCTGTTCGCCGGCCAGCAGGTCGTGGAAGTCATGAGGGCTGCGCACCACCGGTTCCGGCACCACCACCAGCCGGCCCCCACGCAGCAGCGCACCGAAGATCTCCCACACCGACACATCGAACGCCAACGAATGACCGTGCGCCCACACCCCCACCGGCAGATACTCGTCAAGCCACACCAACAAGCCGGTCGCGTTACGGTGCGTGACAGCCACCCCCTTAGGCACCCCAGTGGTGCCAGAGGTGTAGATCAGGTAAGCGACGTCGTCGGGATCCGGGGCCGGCAAACCCGTATCAGGGTAGGCCTGGATGCGGGGGTCATCGACATCGATAACCAGCACACCACACCCGTCCAGCCGGTCGGCCAGACCCGCGGTGGTGAGCACCGCCACCACCGCGGCGTCGGCGAGCAGGAACTCGACCCGCGCGCGCGGGTGGGCGGCATCAACGGGCACATACGCGGCCCCGGTCTTGAGCACCGCCAAAATCGCCACCACCGCCTCGGCCGAGCGCTCCATCAGCAGCCCCACGCACTGGCCCGGGCCCGCACCATAACCCGCCAGCAGATGCGCCAGCCGGTTGGCCGAGCTTTCAAGCTCGCGATAAGTCATGGACCGGCCATCGCACCTGACCGCCACCGCCTCCGGCGCCCGGGCCACCTGCGCGGCAAACAGTTCCGGCATCGACACCGCCGGGCCCACCAGCTGGCTCAGCGCCGCGCGGTGACCCCACTGCTGCAGGCGGACATGCTCGCCGGCATCGAGCACGTCCACCGCCGACAACCGCCGGGTAGGGTCGGCGGTCATCGCCGCCAGCACCCGCCGCAACCGCTCGACCAGGATCTCGATGGTTTCGGCGTCGAACACGTCGGTGCGAAACTCCACACCCCCACCAATCCCGGCCGGCTCGCCCCCCTCACTCCAACGTTCGGCCAGGTTGAACACCAGGTCCATGCGGGCCGACTGGCTCTCCACTGGCAGCGGTGCGACCTCGAGGTCACCAAGGGTCAGTCCGGCGGAGTCCTGCCAGGGCAGGTTCTGCCAGGCCAACATGACCTGCACCAGCGGGTGATGGGTCAAACTGCGGGCGGGGTTGAGCCGCTCCACCAGCACCTCGAAGGGCACGTCCTGATGCTCGTAGGCGGCCAGACTGCGCTGACGCACCTGGCCCAGGAGTTCAGCAACGCTGGGGTCGCCAGCCAGATCCATCCGTAGCACCAACGTGTTGACGAAAAACCCGACCAGCTCATCGAGGGCGGGGTCGCGGCGCCCGGCGATGGGGAATCCCACCGCCACATCGGTGCTGGCGGCCAGCTTCGATAGCAGCACGGCCAGCGCGGCCTGGATCACCATGAAGCTGGTCGCGTTGTGCTCGCGAGCTAACCGGGTGATCTGCTGCTGCATCTGGGCCGGCCAGTCGACGGCCACCGTGGCCCCACGGTGATCGGCAACCGCCGGATACGGCCGATCAGTGGGCAAATCCAGGTGCTCGGGCAGCCCGGCCAGGGCCTGCTCCCAGTAGGCGAGCTGGGCGGCAATGGTGCTGTCGCGGTCATCGAGGTCACCGAGATGCTGGCGCTGCCACAGCGCGTAGTCGGCGTATTGCACCGGCAGCGGATCCCAGTCGGGAGCCCGCCCGGCACACCGGCTGGCATACGCCACCCCCAGATCCCGCACCAGCGGGGCGAGCGACCAGCCATCAGCGGCAATATGGTGCACCACCACCACCAGCACGTGGTCGTCGTCAGCCAGGTGGAAAAGCCTTGCCCGCAAAGGGATCTCGGTGGCCAGATCGAACGCGTAACGCGCTACCGCGCCGATCGCCCCTTCCAGCTGGCTCGCCGACCAGTCGCTGGCCTCAACAACACGCCACCCGAAATCGGCTCGCTCGCTTGGGATCACCAGCTGTTGGGGCGTTCCCGCGACGGTTGGGAATACGGTGCGCAGGCTTTCGTGGCGGGCCGCCACATCGCCTAGCGCCGCACCCAACGCCGCAACGTCAAGCGCACCCGTTAACCGCAGCGCCGCCGCGATGTTGTGAACAGGCGACGGCCCTTGCAGCTGGTCGATAAACCACACGCGCTGCTGGGCAAACGACAACGGCACCACCGCGGGCCGCTCGACCGCCACCAAACGGGGCAGCCGACTGGCGCCCACACCGACGCGGGAAGCCAACTGCGCCACCGTCGGCGACTCGAACACGGCGCGGACCGAAAGTTCGGCGTTCAGACTGGCGTTGAGCGCGGCGATCACCCTCATCGCCGACAGGGAATCGCCACCGAGGTCGGTAAACGACTCGTCGACCCCGACCCGATCCAGCCCGAACACCTGCGCGTAGATGCCGGCGACGATCTCCTCGACAGCGTTGCCCGGGGCCCGATACTCGCCGGCGACGTGGTCCGGGGTGGGCAGGGCGCGGGTGTCAAGCTTGCCGTTGGGTGTCAACGGCAGCTGCGGTAACGGCACCACCGCAGCCGGAACCATGTACTCGGGCAGCCGCTCGGCCAGCGTGCTGCGCAGCTTGGCCGTTTCG
>NZ_DASRBZ010000378.1:0-6915 GCF_035653355.1 Mycobacterium sp.
CGACCAGGGTGGAGACCAGGCTGGGCACGGCGGTCACCTGTGCTATCGCGTGCCGGCGGATCAGAGTGGCCAGCGCTTCGGGGTCGCGGTGCGCGTCATCGTTGGCCAGGATCGTGGTGGCGCCCGCGGCCAGCCCGGCCAGGGTCTCCATGCAGCCCTCAAGGAACGTCATCGATGCCTGTGCCAGCCGAATGTCGTTGCCGGGCACGGGATAGTGCCACAGCTGCCAGTTGAGCCGGGTCGTCATCGCCCGGTGGGTGCCTACTACGCCCTTCGGCTTGCCGGTCGATCCCGAGGTGAACACAAGATACATCGGGTCCTCGGGGTGAGGCAGCGGCAGTCGGCGCCGCGGTGTGTCGGCATCCATCGCGGTCTGCACGGCCGGGTCGTCGAGCGAAATCGTCGTCACCCCAGGGGCATCCGGCATACTGCCGAGCGCTTCGGTGGTCGCGACCACGACCTGCGGTGCGACGTCGTCGAGCATGAACTGCTTGCGTGCCAACGGGTAGGCAGGGTCGAGCGGGAAGAATCCGGCGCCGGCTTTCATGATGCCCACGAGCGCGACCACCATGTCGATGCCCCGCCGCGTGGAGAGGCCGACCAGCGAGCCTGGCCCGACACCGTGGTCGGCCAGCAGATACGCGAAGTTGTCCGACCTCCGGTGCAGGGCGGGGAAATCGATCTGGTCCTGGCCGCAGCGCAACGCGACACGGTCGGCGCCGAATTCCCTGCTCGGCTCTAGCAATTCGGGGATGGTCAGCGCCCGGTCGACCGGCGGCTGTGCGCCGCGGCTCCACTCGGTAAGTAGCCGCTGACGTTCGTGCTCGTCGACCAATTGCACGTCGCGCAACGTCGCATCGACGTCTTCGGCGAACGCGTTGACGATCTTGGTCAGCCAGCCGGCAAACCGTTCGATCGTGGGCCGGCGATACAGCTCGGTTCGGTAGATGACGCTACCGTTGTATCCCGCATCTGTGCCGAAGAAGTTGACGCTCAGGTCGGCGTGCGCGATGTCGAATGTCGGCTCCAGCACGGTGAATACCGTGTCACCGGCGGGTCCGGTGTCGATAATCCGCTCGGCCGGCAGGTGGTCTCGGACATGGACCACCACCTGGAAGAGCGGATTGCGCGACAGCGAGCGCACCGGGCTGACGGCATCCACCACCCGGTCAAACGGCAAGTCTTGGTGCGCGTAGGCGCCCAGTGCCGTCTCCCGGGCCCGTCGCAGCACCTCGCGCAGCGTCGGATTGCCGGCTAAGTCATTACGCAGCACCAAGATGTTGATGAAAAAGCCGACCAGTTGGTCGAGTTCGGGTTCGGTGCGCTTTGCGATCGGAGTACCTAGCGGAATATCCGCGCCGCCGCCGGCCTTGTGCAGCACCACCGCGACGGCCGACTGCAGCAGCATGAACTCGGTGACGCCCAGCTCGCGGCTCAGCTCGGTGAGTTTGGCGCGGGTCTGCGTGTCGATGCTGAATTCGACGCAGTCCCCGGCCCCGCTGGGTACCGGCTGGCGCGGAAAGTCTGGCCGCAGCCCGGTGCTCTCAGGTAGCCCTTCTAGTTGCCGCGTCCAATACTCGCGCTGTGTGCGGGCGATGCTCGGCCCCTCACCGGACTCGTCCAGCAGATCGAGTTGCCAGGCCGCATAATCGGCGTACTGCACCGGTAGCGGTGCCCACGACGGTTTTTGGCCGGCGCGGCGCGCCCGGTAGGCAGTCAGCAAGTCGGCGAACAGGACACCGCCCGACCAGTGGTCGATCGCAATATGGTGCACCACCAGCGACAGCACACGCTCCTGATTAGTGTGCGGGCCGGCGTGCAACAACGCCGCCCGGATCGGCCACTCGCGGTCCAGTTCGAAGCGGTACCGGCGCTCGCTGTCGAGCTGCGCCTGCACCCACTGCTCCCCCACCCCCGTCGCCTGTCGTACCGGCACCTCGACGGCGGCATTGACCACCTGGTATGGCACACCGTCGATTTCGGTGTAGGTGGTGCGCAGGATTTCGTGGCGGGCCACAACATCGTTGACCGCGGCGACCAGCGCGTCGACGTCGCATGGCCCACGCAGGCGCACGGCGTAGGGAACGTTATTGACCTCGCTGGGGCCTTCAATCTGGTAGGCGAACCATGTTCGCAGCTGAGAGGCCGACAGTGGCAGCGGCCCATCGTGGCTTGTGGCGATCAGCGTGGGCCGCTGGAGGTTGACGCCACCGGACCGCATCTGCTCGACGCGTTCGGCCAGCCGCGCAACGCTCCCGAGTTCGAAGACCTCCCGAATGCCCAACTCAACGCTGCATTCCGACCGGAACGCCGCGACGAGTTTGGTCGCCAGCAGTGAATGCCCGCCGAGGTCGAAGAACGAGTCGTCGACGCCCACCCTGTCGCGGCCCAGCAGCCGCGAGAACAGTTCGGCGATAAGGCGTTCGGTTTCGGTGGCCGGCGCGCGGTATTCGACGGACGCCGCGAGCTGCGGCTGTGGCAAGGCATCCCGGTCGATCTTGCCGTGTGTGGTGATGGGAATCTCCTCGAGCACCATGTAGGCGGCCGGCGTCATGTACTCCGGCAGCGCGGCGGCCACCCGGGCGCGGATCCGCTCGACGTCGACGGTGTCCGGGCTGCCGCCGTCGGCCGCCGTGACGTAGCCGACCAGGCTCTTGCCCAGCTGCGGCAGATCCGCAGCGACGACCACGGCCTGCCCGACGCTGGGGTCGACCGAGATCGCCGCGGCGACCTCACCGAGCTCGATGCGGAAACCGCGGATCTTGACCTGTTCGTCGGCGCGGCCGACGAACTCGATATCGCCGTCGGCGTTGCGCCGGGCCAAGTCCCCGGAGCGGTACAGCCGGCCGCCGGGAGTGAACGGGTCGGCGACGAAGCGTTCCGCGGTGAGCGTCGGTCGGCGGTGGTAGCCGTGGGCGACATGTGTTCCACCGATGTAGATTTCTCCGATCACTCCCACCGGGACCGGTTGCAGCGCGCCGTCGAGCAGATGCACCTGGGTGTTGATCTTGGGCCGCCCGATCGGCACGATCCGAGTGCCTTGCGTGCCCTCGACCGGATAGCTGGTGGCGTTGACGACGGTCTCAGTGGGCCCGTAGAAGTTGTACAGCGACGCGTCGAAGGTGGCGTGAAACTTGTCGGCGATCTCGCCGGGCAGCGCCTCGCCGCCGATCGGTACCCGGCGAAGTGTGCGCCACTGGTTGACCCCGGGCAGTGACAGGAACAGTCCCAGCAGCGACGGCACGAAGTGCATCGAGGTGATGCCCTCGCGGTGCAGCAGATCGGTCAAATAGCCGATGTCGCGCAGGCCGTCCGGGCGCGGGATCACTAGCCGTGCACCGCAAATCAGGGTGCCGAAGATTTCGCCGATCGACACGTCGAAGCTGGGCGAGGCCACCTGCAGCAGCCGGTCGGTCTCGTCGACCTGGTACTCCTCGCCGAACCAGACGAAGTATTCGGCGATGGGCGCGTGCGGCACCGGAACGCCCTTGGGCAACCCGGTCGAACCGGAGGTATAGATCAGGTAGGCGGTGTTATCCGGGCCAAGGGGGCGCACCAGCTCGGTCGGATTCTCTGGCGAGTAACGCGAGAGATCCGTGACCGGTTCGCGCAGCACAAGTTTGGCGTCGGCGTCGCCGAGGATGAACGAGAGCCGGTCCTCGGGATAAGTCGGGTCGATCGGTAGGTACACCGCCCCGGCTTTCAGCACACCCAGCGCCGTGGTGACCAGTTCCGGTGACTTATCGAGCAGCACCGCGACGCGGTCCTCCGTGCCGATGCCGTGCTCGATCAGCCAGTGCGCCAACCGGTTGGCGTCTTCGTTGATCTCGCGGTAGCTGTAGTAGCGGCCCTCGTACACCACGGCGACGGCGTCGGGGGTCATCGCCGCGCGTTCGGACACCAACATCGGCAAGGTCGTTGGGGCCGTGGTGAAAATCTCGCCCGTCGAGACGCGGCGCAGCCAGTCGGCGTCGCCGTCACCGAAAAGCGGTAGCCGCCATAGCGCGGCCTCAGGGTTGGCCAGCGCGTTGTCGAGAAACGCTGTGTAGTGATTGAGCATTTGGCGCACCAACGCCGCGTCCAGCACCTCGACCAGGTATTCGGCCTCGACCAGGGCGCCGTCGTCGTCGAGTTCAATCATGAAGTTCAGCGGAAGCTGGGTGAGTTGGCTGCGGAGCTCGCCGCGCTCGCATTGCACCCCGGGCGGGCAGAAACCGCCGCTGTCGGCTTCCCGCATTCCGAAGCCGACCCGGGTCATCCGCTCGGCGCCGTGGCGGCGGTCGGGGTTGGACTCGCGCACCAGCCAGTCGAGGTTGACCCGCTGGTGGGCGAATGCGCCCACCGCCGTCTCGCGCGTCTGCTCCACCAGCTCACGGAATGTCTGCCGCGGCTGTGGCTGTGCCCGGAGCACCACGGTGTTGCCGAAGTAGCCGATCACGTGTTCGGTTCCGGCCCCGCGGTTGAGGACCGGGGCCGCGATCAGGAAATCGGTGGCATGGGTGTAGCGGTGAACTAAACCGGCGAACGCAGCGAGCAGCACCATGTACGGGCTGGCCCCGCTCTCGCGGGCCAGCTTGCTTACGCGCTCGGCGGTTACCGGGGACAATCGGGCCGTAGCGCGCTGCGAGCGCCACGTAGTGGGTACCGCCGAACCATTCGGCCCGGGAAGTTCCAGTGGTTCAGGCAGATCCGAGATCAGCGACCGCCAGTACGCGAGATCCTCATCGAGATACTCGCCGCTGTGGCGAGTCACCGGCAGCGGACCGTCCAGCGCGTCGGGGTCGGTGTAGGCGCGTGTCAGGTCGGCGAAGAACGGCGCCCATGATCCGTCGTCCCAGGCGATGTGGTGGGCAGTCAGCAGCAGCATCAGCTCATCGGGGGCGAGACGCGTCACGGTAATGCGCAGCGGGGATTCCGCGGTCAAGTCGAACGGGCGACGAAACTCCCTCTGTGCCAGCACTTCCAGCCGCAACCGCTGTGCTTGTTCGCCCAGCCCGCAGAGGTCGTGCACCGCCCAGCCGGGCCGCAGGTCGTCGTGGGTAACCGGATATGGCTCGCCGTCGTCACCTGTGTGGTAAGTGGTGCGCAGCAGCGGGTGCCGCACGGCCACCGCGTCCACCGCGTAATGCAATCGCGCCACGTCCACGACGCCGGTGACGCGGTACGACACGCAGACGTTGAGCAGCGCGCCGGTCGGGTCGATCGACTGGACGAACCACATTCGGCGTTGGCCGTCGGACATGGCCGACGGTCCGTCGTAGGTGGTTGAGTCCGCGGTGGAGAGCAGGCCTTGTGCGGCGAGCTTGCGGCGCAGCAACTCCAGGCGCTGCTCGCCGAGCCGGATATCGGTGTCAGTCACGCGTCGAATCAACCCTTTCCGGGATCTTCACTTCTGCTGTCGGCAGTGGCTGGGCGGGTTGCTGCAGGGCTTCGATCAGTTGACTGCCGGTGATGCCGCCGAGGAGTCTGGCCAACGGAACTGAGCAACCGGTGAGACGGCGCAGCCGCTTGCGCAGATCGAGCGCGAGCAGCGAGTCGACACCGAGGTCGACCAACGCCACACCCAGGTCCACCGATGCCGCATCCGAAAGGCTCAGTGCTGCAGCCAGTTCGCTACGCACTACCTGGTCGACCGGCCGGTCCGCGGTGCTGTGGCCGTCGCTGACCAGCTGTGCTTCGCGGCTCGGTGTGGTGAATGGCATTGGTACGTTCTGCGTTTCAAAGAACAGCCGCAACCGGTCGAAGTCGGCGGCCAGGATCACCGGATCTTCCCCGCGGTGGCGCAGGCTTGCGGTGATCGCAGCGTCGGGGTCCATCGGTACCAAGCCGGATCGCTCGATACGGGCGATCTCGTCGGCGCTCCCGATCGTCGTATCCTGCCATAGTCCCCACCGTATGGCCGTGCAATCCAGCCCCTTGGCCCGCAACTGGCCGGCGAGGACATCCAGCATCCGGTTGGAGGCCGCATACGCGGCATGGCCAGAGCCGCCCCATAGCCCAGATACCGATGAGCACAGCAGAATTGGGGCATTTTCGCGCAGCGGCCACAGATCCACCATCTGAGCCAGCCCAGTCACTTTGGCGCCGAACACCGCATCGAGGTCTACCGCAGTGAGCTGATCGTGCGAGGCGAACGTGGCCATCCCGGCAGCGTGGATCAGCAACGACGCGCCCTCACCGCCGTATTCGGCGGCCACCGCGGACAGCACCTTCGGATTGGTGACGTCACACATCGGGGCGTGAAGTGCGACGGCGCGCCCGCCGGCCAGGCGGTCAAGTTCGGTGGAGCCAACGCCCTTGCGGCTCAACAATGTCACGCTGCGAGCGCCGTGCTCGATGCAATATCGCGCATACTGCCGGCCGATAACTCCGTTGCCGCCGGTGATCACCACATTGTCCAGCGCGGCTGTGTCCAGTGGCCGCTCGGATTCGCGACGCTCGCGTAGCGCGCGGACGTAGCAGCCACTCTCCCGCAAAGCCACCTCGACGGCGTCGCCGAGTAGCACGTCGACGCAAGCCAGCGCCGTTTCGGCGTCGATGACCCACGACGGTAGGTCCAAATGGGCGAAGCGCTGGTCGGAAAATTCGAACCCGACACTGCGGTGCATGGCGGCCAACGCCGCCTGCGCCGGCAGGCCAACGGGATCGCCGGCCTCGACCTGCTCACCGCAGACGGTGACCAGCCAGACGATGCGACACCGTGGCCCGACAATCGTGCGATAGCGGGGCAGCACCGCATCAGGCCGGCGGGCGATCTCGGCCGCGACGACGATCGCGTCGGGATCCGTCAGCGCGGGCGCGATCACAACAGCGATCTCTGCTTGGTCGACGCCCGTCAGCTCGCAACACCGATGCGCCGTCACCGCTTCGGTGAGCCGTTGCGGCAAAGGTGTGTCGGTAAGGGCAGGACCGACT
>NZ_DASRBZ010000379.1:0-20611 GCF_035653355.1 Mycobacterium sp.
CACGTGGTCGTGGAAGTACTCCAGATGCCGCAGGTGCCACACCGCCGTGCCGACCTGGCCGCTGATCTGCGGCGCGCAGTGCAACGAGAGGTCCATGCCGCGGGCGTCGCACAGGGCAGCGACCTTGAGAACCCCGGTGATCCCCAGCGCGCGGGTGACATCGGCCTGCAAGCAGTCCACCGCTCCCGCGGCAAGCATGTGGTGGAAATACGGTAAGTCGTAGCCGTATTCACCGGCGGCGATGTCCATTCCCGGCGGTCCCTGCTCGCACAGCTGATGCAGGCCCTCGAGATCGTCGGAACTCACCGGCTCTTCGAACCACCGCACGTCGTACTCGGCGAAGCGCCCAGCCCACAGCAGCGCTTGTTTGCGGTTGTAAGCGCCGTTGGCGTCGACGAACAGCTCAGCCGCATCGCCGATCGCGGATCGAGCCGCGGCCACCCTGCCCACGTCAGCGCCGGGGTCGCGACCCACCTTCATCTTGACCCGCGGAATTCCCGCCTCGACCCAGCCGCACAACTGCGCCGCCAGCGTGTCGTTGTCATAGGAAGTGAACCCGCCGCTGCCATAAAGCGGGGTGGCGTCGTGCACGGCCCCGAGCGCGACCACCAGCGGTTCGTCCAGCAACCGCGCCCGCAAGTCCCACAGTGCGATGTCGACGGCGGAGATCGCCTCGGCCACCACTCCTGGCTTGCCCAGGTTGCGCACCGCGTGCTGCATCTCCGCCCAGCGGGCCGGCGGCTGCAGGGCGTCCTTGCCCTTCACCACCTCCGCCAACTTCGACTCCACCACGGTGACAACAGGGGTCCCCGCATAGGTGTAGCCGGTCCCGGTCTTGCCACCGGCGCGTGCGGTCACCAGCACGAAGGTCGTGGAATCCCATGACAAGGTGCCATCTGACTCAGGAGCATCGGTGGGAATCGTGTACGCGGAGGCTTCGACGGATTCGACGGGAACGGCGTCGGCATGCACAGTCATGTTCGGGTGACTACCCGCAACACAAACCGGGTATGCCCTGCATCGACCAGGTATGCGGCGCAGGCGAAAGGTGAAGAGTGGAGGAGAAACCAGCACTCGCCGAAGAGCTTGCGCCGCACGTACTTCGGGAATATGCATTGCTGGCCGACGGCGAACGCGGAATTGTTGTCGGACCGCGCGGTGACTGTTGCTGGATGTGCGTGCCGCGGTGGGACAGTCCAGCGGTGTTCAGCGCACTGCTGGGAGGTGGCGGCGTCTATGCCGTCTCCCCGGACCACCCGCGGTTCGTCTGGGGCGGCCGATACGAACAGCGGTCGCTGATCTGGCGCTCCCGCTGGGTGACCACCGACGGAATCGTGGAATGCCGTGAGGCGCTGGCCTTTCCGGGCGATCCCCACACAGCGGTAGTACTGCGCCGCATCCGCGCTCTGGACGGGCCCGCACAAATCCGGATCACGCTCGACCTGCGTGCGAACTTCGGCGCCGACGACATGCGTGACCTCTCCAGCAACGACGGCGTGTGGACCGGCCGGTCAGGCCCGAACCGATTCCGGTGGAGCGGAGCCCAAGGCGCCCGGCGGCGCAACGACGGGGCGCTGCACGCGGTCGTGGACGTCACGCCCGGGCACGACCACGACCTGGTGCTGGAAGTCTCCGATCAAGAACTGCCCAAAGAACCGGTACGACCCAACGACGCCTGGCACGACACCGAACAGGCGTGGGCCAAAGAAGTTCCCGATTTCTCGGGCACCTTGGCCGACCTCGACACCCAGACCGCGTACGCGGTACTGCGCGGCTTGACCAGCAGCGGCGGCGGCATGGTGGCGGCGGCGACGATGTCGCTGCCGGAACGCGCCGAACAAGGCCGGAACTACGACTACCGCTACTGCTGGATCCGCGACCAGTGTTACGCCGGGCAAGCCGTGGCGGCCGCTGGCGCCTACCCACTGCTCGACGACGCCGTTCGCTTCGTCAGCGAACGGGTGCTTGCCGACGGTCCGGGACTCAAGCCTGCTTACTCGGTCACGGGCAAACCGCCTCCAGAAGAACAAGACCTGGACCTGCCCGGCTATCCCGGCGCTGACGTCAAGACCGGCAACTGGGTGACCGACCAGTTCCAGCTCGACGCGTTTGGCGAGGCCCTGCTGCTGTTGGCGGCAGCCGCGAGGCTCGATCGCCTCGACCGCACGACGTGGCGTGCCGCGGAAACATTGGTCCAGGCGATCGGGGACCGGTGGCGCGAGCCCGACGCTGGCATCTGGGAAATAGACGATCGCCGCTGGGCCCATTCGCGGCTCATCTGCGCGGCGGGGCTGCGACGCATCGGCGAGCAAGCGCCCGCGCGGCAGGGCGCGGAGTGGCAACACCTGGCCGACCTACTGGTCGCCGACGCCGATTCGGATTGTCTGCACCCGAGCGGCAGATGGCAACGGGCACCCGACGATCCGCGCATCGACGCTGCGCTGTTGATGCCGTCGATCCGCGGAGCGATTCCGGTCAATGATCCGCGCACGGTTGCCACCCTCGAGGCGGTGCGCGCCGATCTGGGCCGCGACGGTTTCGTGTACCGGTTCCGGCCGGACGAGCGGCCACTCGGCGATGCCGAAGGCGCTTTTCTGTTGTGTGGCTTCCTGATGGCCTTGGCCGATCATCAGCACGGCAACGACCTCGCCGCCGTCCGATGGTTTGAACGCAACCGCACTGCCTGCGGACCGCCCGGATTGTTCACCGAGGAATTCGACGTCCGGCAGCGTCAGCTGCGCGGCAACTTGCCGCAGGCTTTCGTGCATGCGCTGTTGTTCGAGACGGCGCATCGACTCGCCGACGGATGCGGCCCCTCGGTCGGTGCCGGGACTGCATGAAACCACGGCGGACCTGCCAAGAAAGCGTTTGCCAGAAAGCGGCGCGGGGTACCTAGCCGCCGTGGAGCCCGCCGACAGGATGCTCGTCGAACTCTGGAAGCGCAGCAGGATCTACCGGATGTTGCGGCTGGGCGGCTACGTCGCCTTCAACGTACCCCGCGCCGTCACGGCGCTCGGGGGGCTGCTCCTGCTGGGCATCGTCGTGGCGCACCTCTACGTCTTGACCAGGGAGACGGGGCTGCCGCTGTATTTCGTCGTCTACGCCGTCCTGCTGATCGCCGGGTGCTTGCTGGCCGCGGGTGTCATGTGGCTCGCGGTGAATCCTCGTCTGCCACAGCTGGGTTGGCTGATGGGCGACCTGGTGTCGGTCATCTTCCTCGGCTTGTATCTGGCCAGTCGGCCCATGAGCCTGCCGGGGCTGGTAGCGCTGACCGGCCGCTGGGACGTCGCACCCGGCTCGTGGGCGGGCGCGTTCGCGCTGGGCTTCCTCGCAGTGCACATGTCGGTGCTGCTGGGCATCAACGTCGCCTACCCACAGCGGCAGAACTGGCACGACTAACGGGGGAGGGCCTGCAGGATGACGTTCAACTACCCGCTGTGGCTGCGGATCGACCACTGGCTCAATGTGCTCTTCCTGACGTTGCTCTTGCGCAGCGGGATCGAGATTCTGGGCACCCACCCCAAGTTGTATTGGCACGACGACAGCAAGCCCGGCACTGAGTGGGCACGGTTCACCACCAAGGAAATGCCGACCGACAAGTTGTACGACACGCTCGACGAGGAGGAGTCGTACAGCTCGATCGTCGCGTTGCCCGGCCACAAGAAACTGGGGATGGGCCGGCACTGGCACTTTTTCGCGGTGATCGGCTGGATTCTCGTCGGGCTGTCCTACTACATCCTGTTGTTTGCCACCGGCCAATGGCACCGGTACTGGCCCTACTCGTGGTCGATCTTCGCCGACGCCTGGAACGACATCGTCGCCTATATGACGTTCAATCTGCCGCCGCTGTTGCCCAGCGAACCGCTTGATGCCATTCAGAAGCTGACCTATGCCGCTGTCATCTTTTTGCTCGCGCCCTTCCAGATTCTGACCGGTGCTGCGCAGTCCCCGGCAGTCGAGGCACGGTTCCCGTGGTACGTCCAGATGTGGGGTGGCCGGCAATGGGCGCGCAGCCTACATTTCTTCGGGCTGGTCTCGTTCCTGATCTTCATCGTGATCCATCTGTCGATGGTGTTCTTCTGGGGCTGGGGCCAGCTGAATGCCGCGATGATTTTCGGCGCTGTGCGCAACATCAACTGGGCAACGTTCTGGTCGTTTGTGATCATCGGCGCAATCGCGGGCGTGCACGTCTTCGCGACCGTCTGGAGCCTGCGCCGGCCTGATCAGGTGCACCGCATCCTGGGCGCCATCAACACGCGGGCCAAGCTGATGTTGCTGCGGCCGTTGGACTCCCGGCAGAACTATCCGGTGCACAAGCTGTCCAAGGAACACCGCGTCAACGGCAAGCCGCCGTGCTCATATGAGTACAAGGTGATGGCGGTGCACAACTTCGTCGACTGGCGGCTGCGGGTCGGCGGCCTGGTCGAAAAACCGGTGACCCTGGATTTGGAGGCGCTGCGTGCGCTGGCCGAACCGCAGACCCAACGGGTGTTGCACAACTGCGTGCAGGGCTGGACGAGCATTGGTCAGTGGAGCGGCATCCATCTGAGCCGGCTGCTGGAAGAAGTCAAGCCGCTGCCGCAGGCACGTTACATCTGTTTCCTCACTATGCAGGACAACAGCCGCGACGAACCCAGCTCGGACGGGCTCGGGCAGTTCTACGAAGTCATGGATCTCGAACTGGCCTACAAGCCGCAGACCATCCTGGCCTACGAGATGAACGGCAAGCCCTTGCCGATCAAACACGGCGCGCCGCTGCGGTTGCGGGTGGAAACCCAAGTCGGTTTCAAGATGGCCAAGTGGATCAACCAGATCGAGTTGGTCGACGACCACCGCGGCATCGGCATGGGTTTCGGCGGCTGGCGCGAAGACAACATCCACTACGACAAGGACGTGGAGATCTGACAGTGAGCGACATCGACAAACGGGTACGCCCAGAGCTGGTCAGCCTGAATCAGGCTGAGCGCGAAGCTGTTCTCAAGCAGGTCGCCGCCAAGGGTGGGCACTGCGAGACCTGTGGCGCAACGGAATTCGATGTCGGTGATGCGCTGTACCTCGGGTTCTTGTTCCTGGACGAGGAAACCGACGCCTATATGGTGGCGCTGACGTGCCGCAATCCGGACTGCGCCAAGCCACGCACAGGAATCAAGTTGCGGGAGAAGGACTTCCTCACCCGCGACGGGAACGCCGCGCGAGCCGCGAGCTGGACCGTTGAGCTCCCGCGTGGCGCTTAGCCTTCGCGGGTGGCGAATCAGTGAACACCGGGTGAGCCAGGTCGAATCGATCGATCAAGTCCGATAGTCCGCGCAGCTCACCGCACAGCGACTGAAATCGGCGTTCGTCGGCCTCGCTGAGGATGCCCTGCGCGCTGTAGTGAACTAACCGTCGCAGCCGCCCGGCCAGGGCGGTGCCCCACCTGATGGAAAAGTCGTAGCTTTCGCCTTCAGCCAATTCTTCTTTTGCACCAAGCTGCTTCAGCGCCTGGATCTGCTCGTAGATCAACTCGAAGTCGTCGTCGACGCCGATCGGGACGGTCACCGGTCCTCCTACAGATGTGGCTTGGCGACGCTGATCACGGAGTCGATGCCGCGCAAGGTGAGGAAAACTCGGTGTGGTCCAAGCGCCATCCCGGACAGCGGCGCCGACTTCACCTGGCCCGGCGGCAGACTCGAGCGGTAATCGACCACGTGGATGATGTGCATGGTGTCGTTCGGGTAGCCGCCGTAGCTGTTGATCTCGAGCGTCACCAGTTGCCGGTCGGTGGCGACGTAGACCCGGGTGTCGTCGGTGCCGAGGTAGCGCACCGGAAACGACGGCAGTTGCGCACGACCGGCCACGCCCAATCCTTCGCCGCGCCGCTCGGAGTCCACCGAGTTGAGCACAGGGTGTTCGTGGTCGGCGACATAGATGCGGGTCACTTTCGTGTTGTTGCCCGCCCACGCGGCGACGTCCATGGCCATCGCGCCGCGTTCCTCCGCAGGCGACGAGGGTCCTTTGTAGTAGCGGATTCCGGACGGGCCGAAGAGGTGGTAGCTGATCTCGCGTCCGCGGTTGGAGCCGTCGATCGAGTCCGCGCGATCTCCGGTGACCTTCGCGGTCGGCAACTTCCGGTAGCCGTACTGATCCACCGGTGTCACCGACCTCCCGTCGGCCGAGAGCGCCAGCAGGATGCGCATGCCAGCGTCTTCAGCCAGGTACGCAGGAGCCGGGCCGGCGTCGAACTCGTCGACCTGGCGCAGGGTTCCGAGGTCGACAACGGCAACCTTGTTCCGGCTCGGCTCCGGCACCAACACGTGCCGGTCGTCCATCTGACTGATTTGAAGGTTGCGCCCAACCGGCATGGGCTGCGTCAGCCGCGTCTTGGCGTGTTCCGGGCTCATGGGGTCGCTGATCTCGGCTAGACGACCATCGTCGGTCAGCCCGATCAGCGACTGGGTGCCATACGACCACACCGGGTCGTGCAAGGTGGCGCCGACGGATCGCACAGTCACTTCTGGCGTGCTTTCCGGTTGCTGGGGGCTCGAACAGCCTGCGACCGCAATGGCCCCGGCAGCCGCTGCTCCACACCAGCGCCACGCCAGCGACCCGCGACGGGCCACGATGCTCTCCTCTCGCGGTTGCGTCTACCCGTCGGTGCTGTACCCCGGCGTGTGCCCGGTTACACCTGGTTCAGTGCAGCGCGCTGCCTTTGCGCCACTGGTCCCAGGGCACGGTCCAGTCGCCGTTCTGGTCCAGCTGCAGTGGCGGGCCGCCGGTGTTGCGGACCTCGAAGACATCACCCGGCTGCGAGAAATCGAAGAACCACCGCGCGTTCTCCCCATTGATATTCAGGCAGCCGTGCGAGGTGTCGGTGTTGCCCTGCGCCCACACGGTGCTGTCGAGCTCATGTACGTAGATGCCGTCGACGCTGATCCTCACGGCGTAGTTGATGATCTCGCGGTATCCCAGCCGTGAGTTCTTCGGCAGACCGTAGGTCGAGGAATCCATCACGACCGGGTTGCCCTTGTCGAGCACGGTGTAGACGCCAGGCGGCGTCCAAAACGACATGGTCCGGCCGGCGATCTCTTGGGTGCCGCCCATTCCCATCGACGTGGGCATGGTGCGCACCAATTTTCCGTTGTCGAAAACACTGATCTGCTTGGTCGTGTCGTCGGCGATGGATACGTGCGAGTCACCGATTTTGATTGAGACGTGACTGTCTTCTTGCCCGAATATCCCGTTCCCCACCGGGATTCCGTAGATGCGGGCGTCCACGGTGACCGTCGTGCCGGGTGCGTAGTAGTGCTCGGGACGCCAATGCAGGTTTTGGCCATCGACCCAGTACCACGACCCCTGCACCGGCGGCGATGTGGTCACCGTCAGCGCGCGTTCAGCGGCGGCCCGGTCGGCGATCTCTTCGTCGAAGTGCGCGACGATGACCTGCCCTACCCCGTAGGTGCCGCCATCCTGCAAGGGTTGCTCGGAGGTGTTGGTGAACGTGACCTTGCTCTGGTTGGGCGGGGTCAAGGTGGAGAAGGTGGACACCTGAGTCGCCGGGACGCCGCTGGGTCCGCGGCTGCTGATGGTGAGGGTGTAAGTGCGGCCATAACCGAGCGGCACGACAGGCTTCCAATAGGTGTTGTCGGGGGTCATGACGCCCTGCACTGGCTTACCGCTGTCGTTGACCATCCGCACATCGGTCAGCGTGCCGGTGTCGGCGACCACCGACACCTTGGCAATCGGGTCGACGTCGTGTGCGCCCGGCCCTGGACTGATCTTCACCGCCGCAGGCTTGCTCTCGGTGGCCGCGGGCGACAGCTTTCCGTCGTGTGCGCACGCCGCCAACACGATCAGCCCGGCCAAAACGCCGTATAGGACCAACCGCCGCCGCCGCAGCCGCCCGCTCCCCGAGCACGATCGTGCCATTAGCCCACCCGTTTAAGTTGTTGCATGAGTTGATTCACATACCCGCACAGGGCATTTTGGTAAACCGATTCTCCCACGCGGCCGCCCGTCCGGGGCCGGCAGAGCGCGTTTCGTGACTCGAACCGCCGGGTAGTCGCCAGAAGTGCGCGCCGCCCGCAGCCCAGGCGTGCCATCCGGACTGTTCAGGAGGACACCATGCCGAGTGTTAAGTCAGCCACCGATGTGACGCAGTTTCTCGTCGGCCAGCATGAGCGGATCAAGTCTCTGTTCGAAGAGACGTTGAACGGCGAGGGCAAGGAGCGCGAGAAGTCGTTCATCGAACTGCGGCGGTTGCTCGCGGTGCACGAAACCGCAGAGGAGGAGATCGTCCACCCGCGGGCCAAGCGGAAGATCGCCGACGGCGACAAGGTCGTGGGTGCACGGCTGGAGGAGGAAAACGAAGCCAAGAAGGTGCTCACCGAGTTGGAGAACCTCGACGTCGATTCCGACGAGTTCACCGACCAACTGACCAAGCTTCGCGATGCCGTCGTCGACCACGCCGAGCACGAGGAACACGAGGAGTTCTCCAAGCTCGAGGAGGCGCTGGACGAAGACGAGCTCAAGCGGATGGGCCGCGCTGCCGAACTCGCCGAAGCGATTGCGCCGACCCGCCCGCACGCCGGAGTGGAGTCGCAGGTTTCCAATCTGATGGCCGGTCCCTTCGCGGCGATGATGGATCGCGCGCGCGACGCCATCCTCGGGAAGGGCTGAGCGAGTCCAGCATGACAACATTGGGATACCTGCTCACGTGCGAGGAATTCGATCCCAAAGAGTTGGTGCGCCAAGCCGTTCGAGCCCAGGCTGCTGGGTTCGAGCGGCTTTGGATTTCCGACCACTTCCATCCATGGAACGACAAGCAAGGTCAGAGTCCATTCGTGTGGTCGGTGATCGGCGCGGTGTCGCAGGCCTGCTCGCTGCCGGTCACCACGGCCGTCACGTGCCCGATCATGCGGATTCACCCCGCGGTGATCGCGCAGGCCGCAGCGACCTGTGCCGCTCAGCTCGACGGGCGATTCGCCCTGGGCGTGGGAACCGGCGAAGCGCTCAACGAACACATCACCGGGGAACACTGGCCCACCGCGGCCATCCGGCGGGACATGCTCGAGGAGGCGGTGACGGTGATCCGCAAGCTGTTCTCCGGCAAGCAGATCAGCCACCACGGGCCCTATTACACCGTCGAGAATGCCCGCATCTACACGCTGCCCGATAAGCCGCCGCCCATTTACATGTCGGGTTTCGGCCCGCAGGCTGCCCGAATGGCGGGCCGGATCGCTGACGGTTTCCAATGCACCATGCCGTCAGCGGAGCTGGTCACTGAATTCCGGGAGTCCGGCGGCGCCGGAAAACTTATTCAAGCGGGTTTCAAGGTCTGCCACTCGACGACGAAAGCGGAAGGCCTGCGCACGGCACACGCCCTGTGGGCCAATGAGCAGTTGCCGGGTCAGCTCGCCCAAATACTGCCTACTCCAGCGGACTTCGAGCAGGCGTCGAGCCTGGTTCCGGAGTCTGCGGTAGCGCAGACAGTGCCGTGCGGGCCCGACGCCAAGCCCTACATCGACCGCATCCGCCAATTCGCCGACGCCGGATTCGACGAGGTGTACGTGCAGCAGATCGGTTCGGAGCAAGACCGGTTCTTCGACTTCTGGGAGTCCGAAATCGCGCCCCAGCTCACAGCGGCGTGAGGATCCGTCATGGCTACAGCGCAGAAAACCAGCGCCGCGAGCTACTTACCCGAGGACCGCGACCTCGAATCACTCGAAGCCGCGGCGGGCGTGTGCCGAGGCTGCTCGCTGTACGAAAACGCTTCGCAGACGGTCTTCGGTCACGGCGACTCACGCGCCCCCATCATGCTGGTGGGTGAGCAGCCCGGCGACCGCGAGGACATCGAAGGCCTGCCGTTTGTAGGCCCGGCCGGCCGGCTGCTGGCCCGCGCGCTCGACGAGGCGGACATCGATCCGAAACTGACGTACCAAACAAACGCCGTCAAGCATTTCAAGTTCACCCGCAAGAACGGCAAGCGCCGCATACACCAGAAACCCAGCCGCACCGAAGTCGTGGCATGCCGCCCATGGCTGATCGCCGAAATCGAGGCGGTGCGACCGCAAGTGATCGTCTGCCTGGGTGCCACAGCGGCGCAAGCCCTTCTGGGTGCGGCTTTTCGCGTCTCCGCGCATCGCGGCGAGGTGATGCATCTGCCCGCGGAAGCAGACATACACGTCGCGCCCGAGCCAGAGGTGCTAGCGACCGTTCACCCGTCGGCCGTGCTACGTGATCGCAGTGAACGCCGCGACGAGGCCTACGGCTTGTTCGTCGACGACCTTCGCAGCGCGCGCACCGCTATGGCCAAACGCAAACGCGCATAGCTGTTTGGCCCGCATAGCGGCGGGTACACGTCGATTGTGACCATCGGCACCGTCACCGCCGCCATGGCACACACCCACCGCCGCACGTCCCCAACAAGCGGCCGGCGGTGGCGCGCCGGTGGTCCACCTCCACGCCCATAAATCCAACGCACCGACTCGCGTCCGGCCCTAACTGACCAAGGAGCAATAATGCCCAATACCGCCGACTTCATCCTGGAACGCTTGCGGCAGTGGGGGATTCATCGAATCTTCGGCTATCCCGGCGACGGCATCCTGTCGATGCTGGGGGCACTCGATCGGGCCGGGGGCGATCCGGAACTGATTCAGCCGCGGCACGAGGAGATGGCGGCGTTCATGGCCACCGGGCACGCCAAATTCACCGGGGAGATCGGCTGCTGCTTGGCGACCTCGGGCGGGGGCACAATCCACTTGCTCAACGGTCTCTACGACGCCAAGCTCGACCACTATCCGGTGGTGGCCATCGTGGGTCAGCAGAAACGGATGTCGCTGGGCGCGGCCTTTCAGCAGGAGATCGACCCGAACACGCTGTACAAAGACGTGTCCTCGGACTTCGTCCAGACCTGTATGGCGCCGGTACAGGCCCGCCACCTCGTCGACCGGGCCTGCAAGGTGGCGCTGAACAACCGGACAGTGGCGACGATCATCCTCCCGGAGGACGTGGCGATGGCCGAGGCCGAGCCGTCGCCCCCGCGGATGCACGGCGCGGTGTTCAGCAGCGTGGGCTGGACAAGGCCGACGATGATACCGCCGGAGTCCGAGGTCAAGAAGGCAGCGGAGATCCTCAACGCCGGCAAGAAGGTGGCGATCCTGGTCGGGCAAGGCGCCGCCGAGGCGTCAGACGAGGTGGTCCAGGTAGCCGAGCTGCTCGGCGCCGGGGTGGCGAAGTCGTCGCTGGGCCGGGCTGTTCTGCCGGACGACCTGCCCTACGTCACCGGTCCGATCGGGCTGCTTGGCTCCACCGCCAGCGAGGCCATGATGTCGGGCGCGGACACCCTGTTTTTCATCGGCACCAGCTTCCCCTACGCCGAGTGGCTGCCGAAGGAAGGCCAGTGCCGCGGCGTGGAGATCAACCGCGACGGCCGGATGATCGGCACCCGCTATCCGATGGAGGCCAACCTGGTCGGCGATTCGAAAGAGACTCTGCAGCAACTGATTCCGCTGCTGAAGCGAAAGGACGACAGGTCCTGGCGGTCGAAGATCGAAAAGGAAGTCGCCGAATGGTGGCGGGTACTTGACAAGCGGGCACACGACAAGGCCGATCCGCTCAACCCCGAGCTGGTGGTGCACGAGCTGTCCAAGCGGCTGCCCGACAACGCCATCCTGACCACCGACGCCGGATCTGTCGCCAACTGGTGGGCCCGGCATTTGAAGATGCGCCCCGGCATGGCCGCGTCATTGGCGGGGAACTTGGCCACCATGGGTCCGGGCACGCCGTATGCCATCAGCGCCAAGCTGGCTCACCCCGGCCGGCCGGTGATCGCCCTCGTCGGTGACGGTGTGTTCCAGATGAACGGACTGGCGGAGATGATCACCGTCAAGCGGTACAAAGATCGGCTCTCCGACGGCCCGCTGATCTTCTGCGTGTTCAACAACCAAGACCTCAACCAGGTGACCTGGGAACAGCGGGCAATGGGCGGCGAACCGAAGTTTGAAGGCTCGCAGTACATTCCGGACGTTCCCTACGCCGAAATGGCCAACCTGCTCGGCTTGACCGGTATCCGCTGTGACAGCCCGAAGACCATCGCCGAGGCCTGGGAGCAGGCGCTGTCGGCCAACCGCCCGGTGGTTTTGGAGGTGGTTGTCGACGCGGACATCCCGCCGGTACCGCCGCACATCAAGAAGGAGATGGCGAAGAAGACCGCCAAGGCGGTGATGAAAGACCCGGACCGGGTCAGCATCGCCACCAAGGGCGCAAAGCAGAAGATGCACGAGTTCACCGAGTCGCTCAAGCCATCGTCGCGGAAGTCGCAGGGCAGCGACGAATGAGCCTGCGCGCCAACGGTAGAACACAGACCATCCCGGCGCGCCCGGACACCCGTTTCGCCGCCGGGATGGCGAGCGTCGACAAGGTCAATGTCGCCGGCCTCGAAGCTCAGCTGCGCCGCAATGTCAACGGGGAGGTGCGGTTCGACACCGCCACGAAGGCGATGTATGCCAACGACGCTTCCAATTTCCGACAGGTGCCTATCGGGGTGGTAGTCCCGAAGACGCTCGACGACGTCGTCGAAACTGTGCGGGCCTGCCACGCCTATCACGCCCCGGTGCTGTGCCGCGGCGGGGGAACCAGCCTGTCCGGCGAAACAGTCAATGTCGCTGTGGTTATCGACTTCTCGAAGTACCTCACGGAGATTGTCGACATTGATGCTGACCGTCGCCTGGCGACTGTGCAGACCGGTGTGATCAACGAGCAACTCAACAGGGCCACCGGCGAATACGGGCTGGTGTTCGGTCCCGACCCGTCGTCGCACTCGCGGTGCACGCTGGGCGGCAACATCGGCAACAACTCGTGTGGGGTGCATTCGATCCAGTCGCACCTTTACGGCCCGGGACCGCGTACGTCGGACAACACCCACGCCTTGGAAGTCATCACCTACGACGGCGCCCGGTTCTGGGTCGGCAACAACGAAGAGGAGCGGCTGGACGCGATCATTGCCGAGGGTGGCCGCAAAGGTGAAATCTACGCCGCACTGAAGGATTTGCGTGACGAGTACGCCGACGATATCCGCCGTGGGTTCCCCAGTGTTGACGAGCTGCCGCGACGGGTGTCCGGATACAACCTCGACGAGCTGCTTCCCGAAAATGGCTTCAACGTCGCACGTGCGCTGGTCGGGACCGAGAGCACCTGCGCGGTGGCACTGACCGCGACCGTGATGCTCACACCGGCGATGGCACACCGCACCCTTGTCGTGATCCAGTACGACACATTGGGCGAGGCCGGCGACGCAGTGCCCGACATCATGGCGTGGAAACCGATCGGCCTTGAGGCCGTCGACCACATGCTGGTGCACGACCAGGAGTTGACTGGCACCAACGCCGCCGGGCGAGCAGCGCTGCCCAGGCCCAAATCCACCGGCGCCTGGCTTTTCGTGCAGTTCGGGTCCGATCAGCCTGGTGAGTCATTCAGCCGTGCTGAGGAATTCGTCGGCTGGCTGCGGAAGAAGAAGAACTACGACGACGATCGCATCCTGTTGGCCCGCAGTAAACAAGACGGCGGGAATAGCGACGAGCTGTGGTCGATCCGGGAAGCTGGGCTGGGTTCCACCGCCTTCCCGAAAGACAGCGGCGACCATTGGCCGGGCTGGGAGGACTCTGCGGTGCCGCCGCACCGGGTCGGCGACTATGTGCGCGATCTGCAGCGGTTGTACGCCGACCACGGCCTGCGGGGCGCCATGTATGGGCACCTGGGGGAGGGCTGCATCCACTCCCGCATCAGTTTCGACCTGCGCCACCACGACGGGCTGGTGACGTATCGGCGCTTCATGGAAGCTGCCGGCGACCTGGTGGCCTCTTACGGCGGGTCGATGTCGGGTGAGCACGGTGACGGCCAGCAGCGGGCCGAATTGCTCGGCAAGCAGTATGGCCCGCGGCTGCTGGAGGCGATGCGGCGGTTCAAGCTGATTTGGGATCCCGAGTGGAAGATGAACCCCGGCAAGGTCATCGACGCCTACCGGTTCGACGAGAACCTCAAGCTCGGCACCGACTACAACCCGCCGCGGCCCAAGGTGAAGTTCGCCTACGAGGAGGACGACGGCGATTTCGCGCATGCAGCGCTGCGGTGCGTCGGTGTGGGCAAATGCCGGGTGCCGCAGGCTGAGATGACGATGTGCCCGAGTTATCAGGTGACGCGGGAGGAAAAGCACTCTACGCGTGGACGCGCGCGGCTGCTGTTCGAGATGCTGCGCGGCGAAGTGATCACCGACGGCTGGCAGTCGAATGAGGTGGCCGACGCGCTGGATCTGTGTCTGGCGTGCAAGGGCTGCACCAGCGATTGCCCGGTCAACGTCGACATCCCCACGTACAAGGCGGAATTCCTGTACCACCATTTCCGGTCGCTGCGGCGGTGGCGCCCGCGTTACGCCTACGCGTTCGGGTTTATCGACCAGGCCGCGCGGCTGGCGAGCGCGATGCCGGAGCTGGTGAACTTCGCGACGCAGACGCCGGTCCTTTCCCGGATCGCCAAGACACTGGGCGGGATTGACCGACGCCGGCCGCTTCCGACGTTTGCTCCGATGACGCTGCAGCAATGGTTCGCCAATCGTCCGGTGGTCAATGCCGGCGGGCCGCGGGTGGTCCTCTTTCCCGACACATTCAACAACCGGCTGCACACCGACGTCGGCATCGCTTGCGTGGAGGCGCTGGAGGCCGCCGGCTGGCAGGTCGTCATGCCGCAAGGGCATATCTGTTGCGGTCGACCGCTCTACGACTACGGGTTCCTCGATGTCGCTGAGCGCTACCTGCACCATGTGATGTCGCGGCTGCGGAGCGAAATCCGTGCCGGCACACCGATTGTCGGGATGGAGCCGAGCTGCCTGGCCGTGTTCAAAGACGAGCTCGGCAAGCTCCTGCCGCACGATGACGACGCGGATCGGCTGGCGCGCAACAGCTATCACTTCGCGGAGTTCCTGGATGCATTCAACGTCGAGTTGCCGTCGGCGTCGGGCGCGCGGGTCTTGCTGTGGGGCCACTGCCACCAACGGGCCACCGGCGGCGTCGATGCCGACCAACAGATCTTGAAGCGGATGGGTGTCGACGTGGAGCCTGTGTCGGGTGGCTGCTGCGGACTGGCCGGATCATGGGGCTTCGAGGAAGGCAAGTACCAACTGTCGCTGGACTGCGGTGAGCAGGCGTTGTTGCCGGCGATCCGGAAGAACCCAGACGCCTTGGTCGTGGCCAACGGGTTCTCTTGCCAGACCCAGATCACTCATGCAGGCGCGGCATCGCCCCTGCATCTGGCGCAGGTCATGGCCATGGCGCGCGAGTCCGCCGACATTCGGACTGCCGTACCGCCGAGCCGGCCGGAACCCGCGACAAAGATCCGCGCCACCCGAGTCGCGGTGCCAATCGCTGCGATCGGTGCTGCGGCGGCCGGTGCGTCATGGGCGCTGTGGTCAGCGCGCCGTTCAGGGTGATCGACGGCCCTACGGATCGTCTTCCTCGTCTTCGCTTAGCAGTTCTTCGGGGTGGTGGAAGAGGTTGACGCGGGGTTGGCCGCGGTCGAGGTGCGGTGGTGGGATCCATTCGGTGCGGCCGTCTTGGCGTTTTCGGGTTTGCCAGCCGCCGGGTTGGACGATGCGGTGGTCGGTGCCGCAGGCCAGGGTCAGGTCGTTGACGTCGGTGGCGCGGCATTTGGCGAAGTCGGTGACGTGGTGCACCTCGGCGAAGTAGGCGGGCACGTCGCAGTCCGGCGCGGTGCAGCCACGGTCCTTCGCGTACAACACGATTCGCTGCCCCGGTGAGGCCAGCCGTTTGGTGTGATAGAGCGCCAGCGCTTTGCCTTTGTCGAAGATCGCTAGGTAGTGGTGGGCGTGCGTCGCCATGCGGATCACATCACTCATCGGCAAGATGCTGCCGCCTCCGGTGAGTCCGCGTCCGGCGCCGGCTTCGAGCTCGGCCAGGGTGGTGGTGACGACAATGCTGGCCGGTAACCCGTTGTGCTGACCGAGCTTTCCCGAAGCCAGCAGTGCGCGCAGACCTGCATTGAGCCCGTCGTGGTTGCGTTGAGCCGTCGAGCGGGTGTCGCGCTCGATGGCTTCTTGGCTGGGCGCGCCGTCTACACACGGTGCATCATCGGCGGCGTTGCACATGCCCGGGGCGGCCAGTTTGGCCAGCACCGCTTCGATGGTGGCGCGGGCTTCGGGGGTCAGCCAACCGCGAATCGGGCTCATGCCGTCGATGTCTTGCTTACCTAGGCTTAGCCCGCGCCGCCGGGCCCTGTCCTCGTCGCTGAAATTGCCATCAGGATTAATGCAGTCCGCGAGCTTGTCGGCCAGCTTGGCCAGCTGGTCGGGGCGAAACTGGGATCCTTGGCGGGCCAACTGCGCTTCGGCGCGCTGGCGCGTCTGCTCGTCGACCCAGCCGGGCAGCTGCTGGCAGAACCGGCGGATCACCGCCACATGCTCAGCGCCGATCTTGCCGTCGCGTTGGGCGGCGGCGGTGGCGGCTAACTGGGCCGGCAGCCGCTCACCGGTGAGTCCCTGACGCGGCCCCAGATCCTGGGCCTCGCGGATGCGTCGGGCCGCCTCGGCGCGGCTGACCAACACCCACTCCGCCAATGCGTGCGAGAGCTTGCCGCCGAGTTCTTCGGGGCCAGCCTGACGGGCGATCTGGTTGATCAACCCATGCTCGACAGTCGGCAATCGGCGCCGCACCCGCTCACAGCGCTCCAACAACGCAAATCGCTCCGGAGTGGTCAACGCGTCGAACTGCAACGCCGCAACGGCATCCACTGCCGCATCGAGAGCATCGAAGACGTCGACGATCTCTTCACGGCTATTCGAACGCATGTACGAATACTAGCGCCAGCCACCGACACGCGGTCTCCCCACAAAGACCATCTGGGGATGGAATGCCAACTGTAGACAAAGGATTCGAGCAGGGCGTATGCCGCTAGATCACTGCTGCAAGCGTCGGCGTCCCCAATCAGATGCTGCCAGCACCGTCGCCGCAAGTGCCCCGCCCACCAATGACAATCGATGCCGGACTGTCCAGAACTGCGGGCTGTGCTCGTGTGCTTGATCGTCGAAGACGCCGTGCGCCCCGAAGTCGCGACCGCCCGGCCCGTCAAGCGGCTCCCAGAGATTGGCCGGCCGGCCAGAACTAATCGGCTGATCCGTCTGCTGGGAGCTGTAGCCATTGCGGGCGAGGTAGCGGTCGAGGAGTGCCGGCGCGAGCCGCTGTCCCGAAATCGTGGCGACGGTGCTCGCTCCGACCCAATACTGCTTGCGGCGCGGATGGTCCAGCGCATGGATGACGCCGCGGGCCGCGACTTCCGGCTGGTAGATCGGCGGAACCGGCTGCGGATGCTTGCCCAGCCGCGACAGCACCCACGAGAACTGCGGCGTGTTGACCGCCGGCATCTGCACCACGGTCACCCGAACCTTACTGCCCTCGTGCAACAACTCGGTGCGCAGCGATTCGGTGAACCCGTTGACCGCATGCTTAGCGCCGCAGTATGCCGACTGCAGCGGAATCGCACGGATGCCCAGCGCCGAGCCCACCTGGACGATCACGCCGGAATCTCGCGGCAGCATCCGCTTCACTGCCGCCATGGTGCCGTAGACGAAGCCGAGGTATGTCACCTCGGTGACTCTGCGGAATTCGTCCGGCTCAATCTGCGCAAAAGGCGCGAACACCGACGTGAACGCGACATTGATCCAGGCGTCGATCGGGCCGAACCGCTCCTCGACACGGCTGGCGGCCTCGTCGACTGCCTCAAAGTCGGATACGTCGGTCGGGATTGCCAGCGCCTCACCGCCTGCTTGCTTGATTTCGTTGGCCGCCGCCTGCAGGCCCGCTTCGCCGCGCGCCAGCAGACCCACACATGCGCCGCGCTGGCCGAGCAGACGCGCAGTCGCGCGGCCGATGCCGGCGCTCGCCCCGGTGACCACGACAACCTGTCGATTCTTGGTCCGTCGTCCAATTGAGCTGAGAACCATGGTGTTGCCTCTACCCCGGCATCAGACTCGTAAACATCACTGCAAACCCGGTAAGTAGCTACGAACGGTTGACGCTGACTAACCGTTCGTCCATACTTACCGCTATGGCTGCCTCGGTCGACGCCGTGCTGGATGCTCTCGGAGAGCCCACTCGGCGTGCCATCCTGGAGAAGCTGACCGCCGGTCCGATCGCCGTCGGAGTGCTGGCCGACCAGCTACCGGTGTCTCGACCAGCGGTTTCACAGCACCTGCGGGTGCTCAAGGACGCTGATCTGGTCGTCGAATCGGTCGCCGGCACCCGACGGCTGTACCGCATCAACCACTCGGGGCTGCAAGCGGTGCGCGACTACCTCGACCGGTTCTGGGAAACCGCGTTGGACAACTTCGCCATTCTGGCCGCCGCCGAGGCGGAGGCCGACAACCGCAAGCGATCGTCCGGCAGGAAGACTGACAAGGGTCGCACCGGCAAGAAGTGAGGAGCACTGATGGGTACTGAATCCGCTGCCGCCGTCGAGGTCGTCCGATCGGTGAGTGTGCCGCTGCCACAAGCGCAGACGTTCGAGTTGTTCACTGCGCGAATGACCGAGTTCTGGCCCAAAGAACATTCGATCGGCAGCTCGGAAATCGCCGAGGTGGTGGTCGAACCTCGCAGCGGCGGGCGCTGGTTCGAGCGTGGTGTGGACGGCAGCGAATGTCCCTGGGGCCGGGTCGCAACCTGGGATCCGCCACGAAAAGTGGTTCTGCTCTGGCAAATCGGGGCAGACTGGCAATTCGACCCCAACTTCGAGACCGAGGTAGAGGTGACGTTCACTGACGACGGCGCGGGGCGCACCCGCGTGGACCTGCGCCACTGCAACCTGCAGCGCTACGGGGACAGCACTGAACAGATGCGCGCGATCTTCGACGATCCCAGTGGCTGGACCGGCACCTTGGCTCGCTTCGCCGAGTTGGCATCCGACCAAACCGCACACCGGAAGTGGTGACGCGGATGCAAGATTCGGCCACCATGCAGATGGCCTGCGAGGAACGGGCAGACTTCGCCGACCTGCTTGCCGAACTATCGCCGCAGCAGTGGGAGCATCCGAGCCTATGCGAGCGGTGGCGCGTCAAAGACGTTGTGGCCCACGTGCTCAGCTACGACGAACTGAGCCGCCCGCAGTTGGTATGGCGCTTCGTCAAAGGCGGGTTATGGCCGAATCGCATCAATGCGATCGGTGTGGCTGAGTACGCCACTCGCTCACCCGAGCAGCTTGCCGCGCTGATGCGCGCGTGTATCCCGCCACGGGGTTTCGCGTCGGGTTTCGGGGGCATGATCGCGCTTGTTGACGGGATGATCCATCAGCAAGACATCCGGCGACCACTCGGGATTCCCCGCAGTATTCCGCCGGAGCGGCTGTGTACGGTGCTGAATTATGCACTGACTGCCCCCGCGGTGCGCGGCGCGCGGCGTGCCCGCGGCGCTCGGCTGGTTGCGACCGACCTGGACTGGACCCATGGCAACGGCCCCGAAGTCAGCGGACCCGGAGAAGCGCTGCTGATGGCCATGGCCGCACGCCCAGACGCTCTGAAACAGCTGTCTGGGCCTGGTAAAGACATTCTGGCCCAACGCATCTGCGGCTAGCTGCCGCCGAACTACTCAGGGACGGCGACCGCCGACAAGGCGGCATCCACGCTTTGGTCGACAGGCAGCAGACCGGTCAGCCCACACGCCACGACGGTGCGTGCGACCACCGGCTGCAGGCTGACCAGGCGCAGCTCGACACCGCGACCCCGACACCGCTTCGCCTCCTCAGCCAGCACTGAGAAAGCGCAGCAGCCAATGAAATCCAGGCCGTTGGTGTCAACGATCAGCGGTCCCGGCGGGCTGACCGCAGCGGCCGCCTCGTCCAATAACCGTCGCCAGGTGTTCTCGTTGCATGCGTCGATCTCGCCGCCCGCATAGATCATCACCGCTGAGCCGCTGCGCTGAGTGGTGGCCCGCAGGGTGCTGCGGGCATCGCCCAGCTCTGCGACCAGACGCGTGCTCAGCGTGAGATGGTTCAGGCTGCTAGGAAGGAATTCTGCCGCGGAGACATTCATGTGGACTCCTAATCGTCTGGCGCTTGAGGCGCCGGCGATGGATGTCCGTCCTACACGTCTTAAGACAGACCGTGAAACTTTGCAGGTTTCTTTTCTATAACGAGACAGGTCGGTCTGTCTATAGAGCGGGGGTAAGAGTATGGTAAGGCAGCTATGACGAGCGCAGATGTGGCATCAGCTGCGACGGCGTCGGCTCGAGAGCGCATCTTGAGCACGGCGTACGACCTATTCACCAGGCGGGGTATTCGCGCGGTGGGAACCGACGAGGTGGTCGAGCGATCAGGCGTTGCCAAAGCCACGCTTTACCGCCATTTCCCCAGCAAGAACGACCTCGTGCTGGCGGTGCTCGAACGCCGCGAGCAGTTGTGGACGCTCGGTTTGGTCGAAAGCCAGTCACGGTTGCGCGGCAAAACGCCGGAAGAACAACTACTCGCGATTTTCGACGTCTTCCACGACTGGTTTCAAAAGCGCGACGGCTTCGAGGGCTGCTCGTTCATCAACGTCTTGCTCGAGATGGGTGTCGAGCATCCGGCCGGGCAGGCCAGTATC
>NZ_DASRBZ010000380.1:0-2466 GCF_035653355.1 Mycobacterium sp.
TCAAATCCGACCGGCGTTCGCAGCTGCTGGCGGCCGCGGAACGGCTGTTCGCCGAGCGCGGCTTTCTGGCGGTGCGCCTAGAGGACATCGGCGCCGCCGCGGGAGTCAGCGGTCCGGCGATCTACCGCCACTTCCCCAACAAAGAGTCACTACTGGTCGAGCTGCTGGTCGGGATCAGCACCCGGCTGCTTGCCGGTGCCCGCGATGTGACGTCGCGACACTCCGATCCGACTGAGGCGCTCGATGGCCTCATCGACTTTCACCTCGACTTCGCCTTGGGCGAGCCAGATCTCATCCGCATCCAGGACCGTGACCTCGCGCACCTGCCAGCGGCAGCCGAGCGGCAGGTGCGCCGTGCTCAGCGGCAATACGTCGAAGTCTGGGTGGGAGTGCTGCGTCAACGAAACCTTGGACTAGCCGAGGCCGACGCACGGTTGATGGCCCACGCGGTATTCGGGTTGCTGAACTCCACACCGCACATCATGAAGCCCCTCAACAATTTGCGCGCCAAGCCGGCGCGGGCGCGCGCTGTCATGCGGGCGATGACGCTCGCGGCGCTGAGCCCCGGCGATCGCTAGCGCCCGGCCGGTCTGCCACCGGCGGCCCCGCAGCCACCACCAGCACGTCAGCCACCGGCAGTGATGCTGCAGGTACCCTGCAACCCATGAGGTGGGCATGACCGATCCGCGTCGACCCAGGTGGTATCCCAATACGGCTGGGCGAGGAACCGAGCCGACCCGACCGCTGGGCACCCCTTATCAACCGTCAACCAGCCCGACAGGCGCGAACCAGCCGCCCTATGCACCCGGGCACGGGCCCGCGCCCGGTCCGAACGTGAGCGAGTCCCATCCGACGGAGCGTTTGCCCCAGTACTGGCTGCATGGCCAATCGCCCGACGCAGACGGGATACCTCCCGGGGAAGGGCCACCGCCGGAGCGGCCGAGATCCCCGCGCTGGCTATGGATCGTCGCCGGCGCAGCCGTGCTGCTGGTCGTCGCGCTGGTGATCGCACTGGTGATCGCCAACGGCACGGCAAAGAACGAGACCGTCGTGCCGCCCCTGCCCGCGATGCCGGGGTCGAGCACCCCGGCGTCGAAGTCCGCGTCATCCACCACGTCGGCGCCGTCGAACACCACTTCCCCTACCGGCACCTCCGGCGCGACAACCAGCGCCGCCGCAGCACAGACGGTGGTCTACAGCGTGACCGGGCAAGGACATGCGATCAGCATTACCTACGTCGACGACGGCGGCGTCAGGCAGACCGAGTTCAACGTAGTGCTGCCCTGGACCAAGGAAGTCAGCCTGTCCTCGCCCCAAGACACGGCCAGCGTGACGATCGTCAACATCGGCCACGACGTCACCTGCTCGGTCACCGTGGGCGGAGTCCAGGTCCGGCAACGCACGGGGGTGGGTTTAACAGTGTGCGACGCGGCGGGCTGACGTTCCGATTGCCGGGCTGAATCCGGCCTAGGCCTCGCTGTGGCGCGGCGCCCGTACCAGCAGCATGGCCAGCAGCCCGGTGGCCAGAACCACGCACAAGCCCGCCATCCCGGCACGGACAGCGTGGAATGCGTCGACGAAGATTGAAAACAGCCACGGCGCGAGGAACGACACCGCACGGCCCGTCATCGTGTAGAGGCCGAAGGCGACACCCTCCTTGCCGTCACGCGACATTCTCAGTAGCAGAGTGCGCGCCGACGACTGCGCCGGTCCAATAAACAGGCACAGCGACAACCCGCACACCCAGAACGCCAGCGGGCCGGACAACGTCATCAATGTGAGCCCCAACGTGACGATCGCGGCCAGCGATCCCACAATCACCGGCTTTGAGCCGACCCGGTCGTCGAACAGACCGCCCAGCACCGCGCCGCACGCAGCGACGACACTGGTGGCGACCCCGAACACCAGCACATTGGCCTGCGATATGCCGTACACGTTGACTCCCAGCACCGCGCCGAACGTGAACACCCCTGCCAGCCCATCCCGGAACACCGCGCTCGCCAGCAGAAAGTAGACGAGGTTGCGGTCACGGCGCCATTCCGCGCTGAGGTCCGACCACAGCTTGCGATAGCCGCTCAAAAAGCCTCCCGCGGGGTGGGACACCTCCACGAGCGTCGGCAGTCGGTGGGCGGTGAGCAGCAATGGCAGCGCGAACATCGCGAGCCAGCCGGCGGTCAGCAGCATGGCGGCCCGGACATTCCAACCGTCATGGGTAGATAGGTGAAGCAAGCCGCGCGTGTTGCCGGAACCGGAGATAAATCCCACGTACACGATCAGCAGCAGAACGACGCTGCCGACGTAGCCGGCTGCCCAGCCGAAACCCGAAATACGCCCGAAGGTTTGCGTGGTCGAGAGCTGCCGCAGCATCGCGTTGTAGGGGACGCTGGCAAGGTCGCCGCACGCCGCTGTCGCCGCGAGCAGCACCAGCCCCGGCAACAAATAGCTGGGCTGGTCTCGGATCAAACT
>NZ_DASRBZ010000381.1:0-18441 GCF_035653355.1 Mycobacterium sp.
CGCTCACGCCGAATCGGTTCAGTAGTTGTTGCAGGTTTGGGCGACCTGCTCGATGGTTCCGTAGTACTGCGCACCCGCTGGGCTGGCCTGCAACTGCTGCAGCATCTGCGCGCGCTGAGGCGGCGGTGCGGCGAGGAATCGACGCAACGCGGACTGCGCCATCGGCGATGCATTGAATTGCGCGGCAGCAGCCGGATCTTGCGCGTTGAGCGCCGAGATCACCTGGGGGTAGGTACAGGTCGTGTTGACCGCTGGATCATCCGGTTGCGCAGACGCGAGCCCGGCCCCGGCGGACAACGCCAATGCCGCACCACCCACCGCGGCAGCCAGTCTCGTCAACGACAATGTAACCATTTACGAACACCTTTCAACGAATTCATCGCCGGACGTTTTGACGGCAACCATATCAGCTTAGCGGCTTACTGCCTTTGGCCAAGGCCACAGCAGCTATGCGGTATCTAAGAAGATTTCGTTGCAGCAGACACCAGAACTATGCCGACGCAGCCGGTATAATTAGCGCCCGCGCACGCTCGATCGCCAGCAACCCCGTTGAGGTGTTCGCTGGCAGCTGAATCGGCGAACGGCAAATGTCTCGCCGAGACCAACACTTCGTGGCTCGACCGCTATTAAGCCCGATATTGGCGGCACAGTCGCTTGACTAGTCGAAAAGGCTCACCGCTGCGAACTCGATAAGGCGGTAGCGACTGGTCTGCGTCCCGATTGACTCGTCCGCAAAAACGTCCGTAAGGTGCGCGTATGTCGCGCGACGCGATGGCGCGGGCGCTGGTGCTGGAGGCGCCGCGCCGCCTTGTGAGCCGCGAGTTTCCACTTCCGGTGGTCGGCGACGACGACGCCTTGGTGCGGGTGGCGGCCTGCGGGCTGTGCGGCACCGACCACGAGGAGTACACCGGAGATTTGGCCGGCGGGTTCGCGTTCATTCCCGGTCACGAGACCGTCGGGATTATCGACGTCATCGGACCGCGGGCAGCGCAGCGCTGGGGCGTGACCGCCGGCGACAGAGTTGCCGTCGAAGTGTTCCAGTCGTGCCGACAGTGTGTGAATTGCCTTGCCGGACAGTACCGGCACTGTGAACGTCACGGACTGGCGGACATGTACGGATTCATTCCCATCGATCGGGCGCCCAGTTTGTGGGGCGGATACGCCGAATACCAATACCTGTCGCCTGATTCGATGGTGCTGCCCGTGCCGGCCAACCTCGACCAGGTCGTGGCGACGTTGTTCAATCCGTTGGGCGCCGGAATACGCTGGGGTGCAACTCTTCCCGAAACCAGCCCAGGTGATGTGGTCGCGGTGCTCGGTCCCGGGATTCGCGGGTTGTGCGCCGCCGCAGCGGCCAACGATGCCGGCGCCGGTTTCGTCATGGTGACCGGCCTGGGGCCCCGTGATGCCGATCGATTGGCGCTGGCCGGGAAGTTCGGTGCCGACCTCGCTGTCGACGTAGCCGTCGAGGACCCGGTCGCCGCCTTAACGAAAGCGTGCGGCGGGCTGGCCGATGTCGTCGTAGACGTCACCGCCAGAGCGCCGGCGGCGTTCGCACAAGCGATCGCGCTCGCCCGCCCCGCCGGCACCATCGTGGTAGCCGGTACCCGAGGGTTCGGCAGCGGTGCCCCGGGATTTTCGCCAGACATGCTGGTGGTCAAGGAGTTACGGATCCTCGGTGCGCTCGGCGTCGACGTCACCGCGTACCGGGCGGCACTGGAGTTGCTTGCGTCGGGCCGCTACCCGTTCGAGAGCCTGCCCCGTCGCTGCGTGGGGCTCGACGATGTCGAGGACCTGGTTGCCACGATGGCCGGTGAGCGTGCCGGCGTGCCGCCCGTGCACGGAGTCATCACGCCGTGACCGATGCTCGGGTGCAACGTTTGCCGGTCGACGAGGCCAAGGCCGCTGCCGACGAAGCGGGCGTGCCGAACTACATGGCCGAGCTGTCCATCTTCCAGGTGCTGTTGAACCACCCGCTGTTGGCCCGCGCGGTCAACGACTTGCTGGCCAGCATGCTCTGGCACGGCTCCCTTGATTCGCGGTTGCGCGAATTGGTAATCATGCGCATCGGCTGGCTCACCGGATCGGATTACGAGTGGACCCAGCATTGGCGCGTCGCTCAAGGCCTAGGCGTCTCGGCCGACGACCTGCTCGCGGTACGGGACTGGCGCTGCTACGACGGGTTCGGGCCGGCTGAGCGGGCGGTGCTCGCGGCCACCGACGACGTGGTGCGCGACGGCGCGGTAAGCGCCGACAGTTGGGCCGCCTGTGAACGCGCGCTCGGCGCCGGCCCGGCCGTGCTCGTCGAACTGGTCACCGCGATCGCGGCCTGGCGGATGATTGCCACAATTGTCCAGAGTCTTGACGTGCCGCTGGAAGACGGCGTCGCCAGCTGGCCGCCGGACGGGCAAGCTCCGTAGTGCGCCGAGCGGCCACTTAATGCACGTATTCGTCGCGAACCCGTGTCATAACTGGCCACTCGGCGACGAAAGCGTTCACACGATGCGGTACGTCTGCACGGCGTGGGCGACGACATTGCCGTCGGCGTCAGTGGCGGTGATCTCGGTGAAGGTCAGCTCCTTACGCCGCCGCGCAGTGCGGGCGTGACACAGCAGGTCGCAGTGCTTGGCGGCACCGGTGTACTGGATGCTCATCGCGACCGTGGAAGCGCGCATCCCCTTGTCGAAGTCGTGGTTGGACCAGGCCGCCGCGGCGCCGGCGGTGTCCATCACCGACGCGATCACCCCGCCGTGAAAGTAAGTGCCGTCATTGGTCAGGTCTTCCCGGAACGGCAACCGGATGGCGACGTCGTCCGGCTCGTAACGGTCGAACACCAGACCGAGGCCGGCCAGAAACGGCGTCGTCAGCATCAGGTCACGCACCGCCTGGCGGTGCTTGCGCTGCTCCTGCTCGGTCAAGCCCATGGCCCGCACCCTATCGCACGTGATTGACACGTCAATCAATAACTCGATAGCGTCATCGGACATGCGAACCCGGGTGGCCGAGCAACTCGGCGTGGAGTTCCCGATCTGCGCGTTCAGCCACTGCCGCGACGTCGTGGCGGCGGTGTCCAACGCCGGCGGATTCGGCATCCTTGGCGCTGTCGCACACAGCCCGCAGCGGCTGGAGACCGAGCTGACCTGGATCGAGGAGCAGACCGGCGGCAAGCCATATGGGGTGGACCTGCTCCTGCCGCCCAAATACGTCGGCGCGGAATCCGGCGGGATCGACGCTCAGCAGGTGCGTGCGCTGCTGCCGGACGAACATCGCGCGTTTCTCGACGACCTGCTCGACCGCTACGGAATCCACAGCGCGCCAGGGCCTTTTCCGCCCACTGCGGGGTTGAACGTGTCGCCTAAGGGCTATCAGCCGCTGCTGGACGTCGCCTTCGCCCATAACATCCGGCTGATCGCCAGCGCGCTGGGCCCGCCGCCACCGGACCTGGTCGCCCGCGCCCACGACAATGACGTCCTGGTGGCCGCTCTGGCCGGCACGACACAACACGCGCTGCGCCACGCCGCGGCGGGCGTCGACCTGATCGTCGCGCAGGGCACCGAGGCCGGCGGCCACACCGGCGAGGTGGCGACGATGGTGCTGGTGCCAGAAGTGGTCGACGCTGTGGCGCCAACACCCGTTTTGGCCGCCGGCGGGATCGCCCGCGGCCGCCAGATCGCCGCCGCTTTGGCCCTGGGCGCCGAGGGGGTGTGGTGCGGGTCGGTATGGCTGACCACCGAAGAAGCCGAGACGCCCGCCGTGGTGAAGGACAAGTTCCTGGCCGCCTCGTCGTCGGACACTGTGCGGTCGCGGTCGCTGACCGGTAAACCCGCCCGCATGCTGCGCACCGCCTGGACCGAGGAATGGGAACGGCCCGGCAGTCCAAAACCGCTGGGCATGCCGCTGCAAAGCGCGCTGGTCGCCGACCCGCAGCTGCGGATCAACCAGGCCGCCAGCCAGCCTGACGCCAAAGCCCGCGAGCTCGCGACCTACTTCGTCGGCCAGGTGGTCGGTTCACTGCACAAAGTGCGGCCTGCGCGGTCCGTAGTGCTCGACATGGTTTCGGAGTTCATCGATGCGGTCGGCCAGCTCGAGCAGCTGGTCGAGCGGTGAGCACGGCAACCCGACGTCGGCGCGCGGTCAGCGACGAAGACAAGTCCGCCCGCCGCGACCAGATCATGGCGGCGGCCAAAAAAGTGTTCGCCCGCAAGGGGTTTCACGCCACCACCATCGCCGACATCGCCAAAGAGGCGGGGCTGGCCTACGGGTCGATCTACTGGTATTTCGACTCCAAAGACGAGTTGTTCCACGCCCTGATGGCTGTCGAGGAGCAGGCTTTGCGTGCACATGTCGCGGCCGCGGTCACTGCTTCCGCCCTTGCCGGGCTCGACGCGTCGTTTCGCCCCGCCGTGCAGGCGACGTTCGAGTTCTTCGAGGCCGACAAGGCGACTGTCAAGTTGCTGTTCCGCGACGCCTATGCACTCGGGGACCGCTTCGAAAAGCACCTCGGCGGTATCTATGAACGGTTCATCGACGACATCGAAACCTTCATCGTCGTCGCCCAAGAGCGCGGCGAGGTGGTCGCGGCCCCACCGCGGATGGTGGCCTATACCCTCGCCGCGCTGATCGGTCAGCTGGCACACCGGCGGCTCTCCACCGACGACGGTGTCACCGCCGCGGACGTCGCCGACTTCGTGGTGTCGCTCGTTCTCGACGGCCTGCGGCCTCGAGATGGGTGACCTCAGATTCGTGGTGATCGGCGCCGGGATGGCCGGCGTGCTGTCCGCCGTCAAGCTGCGGGAAGCGGGTTTCACCGACATCACGGTGTACGAGAAGGCCGTCCGGCTCGGCGGCACCTGGCGGGAGAACACCTATCCGGGCATCGCCTGCGATGTGCCGTCGCACCTATACACCTATACCTTCGCGCCGAACCCGGAATGGAGCCATGCGTTCGCGCCCGGACCGGAGATCCTCGGCTATTTCGAGAGCGTTGCGCACCGCCACGGCGTCGACGAGCTGATCCGCTACGGCAACGAAGTCCGCCGCATGGAATACGTCGGAAAGCGTTGGCGCATAACGACTTCCACCGGAGAGCGCGACGAGGCCGACGTTGTCATCGCCGCCACGGGGGTCCTGCATCACCCGCGCTACCCCGACATCGAGGGACTTGACCGGTTCGTGGGCAAACTGTTCCACAGCTCGCGCTGGGACCACAGCGTGCCGCTGGCCGGTGCGCGGCTCGGCGTGGTCGGCACTGGCTCCTCGGCGGTCCAGATCGTCGGCGCCGTCACCGACACCGTGGCTGAGCTGCGCCTGTTCCAGCGCACCCCGCAATGGATCCTGCCGGTGCAGAATCCGCCCATCGACGAGGCCGACCGGGCCCGCTATCGCGCCAACCCGTCGCTGCTGAGAAAGCTTCGCGCCGAACTGAACGCCGGCTTTGTCCAAAGCTTCGCCAATGCGGTCGTCGACGCGGACTCGCCTGCGCTCATGCAGCTGCAACAGGCGGCCTCCGCCAATCTCGAGGACAACGTGGCAGATTCTGTGCTGCGGGAGAAGCTGCGGCCCGACTACCGGGCCGGCTGTAAGCGGTTGATCATCTCGCCGAATTTCTACGACGCCATTCAGCGGCCCAACGCCCGCCTGGTCACCGAGCCCATCGCCCGGGTCGAGCCGGAGGGCGTCCGGACCCTCGACGGTGAACTGCACCGGCTTGACGTGCTGGTGCTGGCGACCGGATTTCGCGTGGACCGCTTTCTGCGGCCGATCGATGTGGTGGGCCGCGATGGGGTGCGCCTCAACGACGTGTGGGCGCAGCGGCCAATCGCCTACTTGTCGGTGTCGGTTCCGGACTTTCCCAACCTGTTCATGCTTAACGGTCCCAACGGGCCGGTCGGCAATTTCTCGCTGATCGACGTGGCCGAGGCGCAGTTCGGCTACCTGATGCAGCTCATCGAGGTGCTGGCCGACGGCCGCTACCGGGCGATCAGCGCCAGCCGCGAGGTCACCACCCGCTTCGAGGCCGCGCGAGCGGAGGCGGCCAAGAAGACGGTGTGGGTGACCGGTTGCCGAAGCTGGTATCTCGACGACCGCGGACTACCGGCCGTGTGGCCGTGGAGTTTCACTAGGTTCCAGGACGTCATGACCCGCCCTGACCTGCGAGAATACGACCTCGTGTGACGGCTGTTCAGGTGTCGTTAACGTAAAGATACCGTCAATTCACTGACACGCTGGTCCGGATTGAATTGACCTGACCAAGTTGTTCCTGCATCATCGGATGCGTAAGCACCTCGTTAGGTGAGGCGGCTACACGGACATAGGCCACTGACCCTGAACGTCGAGAGACGCCCCGGGTCAGGACAGCTCTTCCCGGCTTAAGGGTTGAGCCCAAGTGGCTTCCGGAATTCCGGACACGCCGTGTGGTGTCGAAGCTCTAACGAGAGGGGTGCGGTCACCGACATTCGTCGGGTCTGTACTCCTGCAGTGCACGTGGATTGTGCGGTTATCCGCACCTGGCGTTGCCGTGAGGAGGTGAGGGACGAATGAGTTCCAGTGAGAGTCCGGACCGATATCCGGGTCCTGTTTCGTCCCGATCCGGTCTCCGGCACGCCGCCTCCAGCTGAATCGGCTTGACGCGCGCGTTGCCCAAGAGCAGGGAACTGCTCGGAACCAGCGGGACGGAACATCAAGTCCCAACAAAAACCGCTTGATTTCCGTCTAGGAGGCAACCATGACCGCTGTTCTGTACGACGAGGTGGTGACCACCGCGCCCGGCCCCCGGCTGACGGCAGCGCCGAAGCTGACCGTGGCGCCTGCGCCGAAGGACACCACAGCGAAGAAGGTGTCGCGGGACGTCACGTCCGACCCTTTCGGCGGGGGCGACCCGTTGGTCACCGGGGCCGCTCGCTTGCTGAGCATTCCGCTGCGTCACCTGTACGCGGCGCTGTGGCGAGTGGGACTGCTTGAGGTGGCGTAGTCCGATGACTGCCGAGCGATCCTCCTCCCCAGGCCGCTAGTTGCCAGGTCGCTGACTCTTTGGTCCAGCGCCTGGCAACTCGCATTTTCGCTTCATTGTGGTTGAGCAGCTAGGACGCGACGCGCCGGTCATCATTGGTTGCCTCCATGATCGGCGTGCCGCGTTCTAGGCAGAGGAACCGTTTATCAGCGCGGTCAGACCTTGGCGGTACGCGGCGAGGCTGTGGCGCCAGGCGATGTCGATCGCTCCGCCGCTGTCGACATCGATCTCAGCGCCGACATGCACATACGGCGACGGCGGTACGTGCGGCACGATGTCGAGGAAGTTCACGACGCGAAAACAGCTTTCGATAGCGGCGTTGAACGCGATCGCGAAATCGTTGAACCCGACGCGGGGCCCGGCAAAGGTGATGAGCCGCGGCTCGATGGTGTTTGGCGGCATGTTGGGGAAGATGTCCGGGGCGGCGAGCACGCTCAGCGCGGCGCCCAGGCTGTGTCCGGTGACCAGGATCTGATCACAGGCGGCGGTTGCGGTCGCCAAGTTCACTGCGATGCTGTCGCGGACGAGTTCGTAGACGGCCAAAAAACCGGCGGCGACTTGTCCGAACCCGGCGACCGGCGCGTATCCGGTGGGGACGGCGTCGAAGTCGGCGAGCCAGTCGGCCAAATCCGCGCTACCCCGAAACGACACGAACGCGGTGTGAGTGGCGGCGTTGTGGCCCATCAGACCAAAGATGGTGGTGTCCTTGGTCATCGCCACCACCGCGGGATGGGGGTCGGTCATCGCGGTGAGCAAGGCACCGTCAGCTCGGATCAGTGCCGTCTGCACGAATCCGGTTGGCAGGGTGGGGGTACTTCCGTCCATCACGCTGTAGGCGGCGACCGCCAACGGCAGGGCCACGTCGCGAGCGAACACCGCGTCGAACGCCACGCGCCGCAGTGTAAGAGGTGGCCCGCCGGAATCGACGCAACTCGCCAGGTTTTCGCAGTAGCGTTGAATACCACGATGGCGACCGATCTCACGCTCTACATAGACGACGAGCCCGGTGAGCTGGCCCGGGTCGGCGACGTGCTGGGTAAGGCGGGCGTCAACATCGCCGGCCTGTGCGCCCTGAGCAGCGGCGGGCAGTCTGAGGTGCACATCCTGGTCTACGACGCCACGCCCGCGTTCGAGGCATTGCACGACGCCGGAATCAAGATCGCCGAGGAGCAGGAAGTCATCGTTCTTGACATACAAGACCGTCCGGGTGCGCTTGCCGAGGCGATCCACAAGCTCGGTACCGCGAAGGTCAATCTGGAAACGGCCTACCTGGCCACCGAGACCCGCTTGGTGCTCGGCGCGGACAACCTGGCCGACGCGAAGGCCGCACTGGGCTGACTGCCGATTTGGCGCCGCCCGTAGAATTGGGATCAACGGCATCGATCCGGCTATCACCGGGGAGCCTTCGGAAGAACAGCCAACCAGGCTCAGTAGAACCGAACGGGTAGGCCCGTCACAGCCGTCATTGAGCGGTCGCGCATCAGCGCGGCAAGCGGGGTGGTACCGCGGCGCTCGCGCATCATGCGCGGCGTCGTCCCCGGGCCTGACAATGGCACAGGAGACGACGCAGTGACGGAGCACAGCTATCCCAAACTGGGCAGCGGGGCACCCGACTTCCCGGCGTTGGAGCTTGAGGTCCTCGGCTATTGGGCCCGCGACGACACGTTCCGCGCCAGCATCGCGCGGCGCGCCGACGCCCCGGAGTACGTGTTTTACGACGGGCCGCCGTTCGCCAACGGCCTGCCGCATTACGGGCATTTGCTCACCGGCTACGTCAAGGACATCGTGCCGCGCTATCGCACCATGCGCGGCTACAAGGTGGAGCGCCGCTTCGGCTGGGACACCCACGGGCTGCCCGCAGAACTCGAAGTGGAACGCCAGCTCGGCATCACCGACAAGTCGCAGATCGACGCGATGGGCATCGCCGCGTTCAACGAGGCCTGCCGCGAATCGGTGTTGCGCTACACCGATGAATGGCAGGCCTATGTCACCCGCCAGGCCCGGTGGGTCGATTTCGACAACGACTACAAGACACTCGATCTGCCCTACATGGAGTCGGTGATCTGGGCATTCAAGCAGCTGTGGGACAAGGGTCTGGTCTACGAGGGCTACCGGGTGCTGCCGTATTGCTGGCGTGACGAAACCCCGTTGTCCAACCACGAATTGCGGATGGACGACGACGTCTACCAGAGCCGCCAGGACCCGGCGATCACGGTCGGATTCCGGGTTCCCGACGGGGAATTGGCGGATGCGTACCTGTTGGTGTGGACGACGACGCCGTGGACGTTGCCGTCCAACCAGGCGGTGGCCGTCAACCCCGACGTGACCTATGTGCAGGTGCGGGCGGGGCAGCGGCGGTATGTGCTGGCGGAGGCGCGGCTGGGTGCCTACGCCCGTGAGCTCGGCGACGAGCCGGAGGTGCTGGGCCGCTATCGCGGCGCGGATCTGCTAGGTATGCCGTATCTGCCGCCGTTTCCCTATTTCATGGACTCGCTCAACGCTTTTCAGGTACTGCCCGGAGACTTCGTGACGACCGAGGACGGCACCGGGATCGTGCACATGGCGCCGGCCTACGGCGAAGACGACAAGGATGCGGGGGACAAGGCCGGCATCGTGCCGGTTACCCCCGTCGACAGCAACGGACGCTTCGATTCCACCGTCCCGGACTACCAGGGCCAGCACGTGTTCGACGCCAACCCGCACATCATCCGGGATCTCAAAAACGGCACCGGCCCGGCCGCCGCCAACGGTGCGGTGCTGCTTCGGCACGAAACCTACGAGCACCCCTACCCGCACTGCTGGCGCTGCCGCAACCCCCTGATCTACCGGGCGGTGTCGTCGTGGTTTGTGAAGGTCACCGAATTCCGGGACCGCATGGTCGAACTCAACCAGCAGATCACCTGGCATCCCGAGCACGTCAAAGACGGCCAGTTCGGCAAGTGGCTGGAAAACGCGCGCGATTGGTCGATCTCCCGAAACCGCTACTGGGGCACGCCGATTCCGGTGTGGGTCTCCGACGACCCCGCATATCCGCGGATCGACGTCTACGGCAGCCTCGACGAGTTGCAATGCGACTTCGGTGTCCGGCCCGACAATCTGCACCGGCCGTACATCGACGAACTCGTCCGGCCCAACCCCGACGATCCCAGCGGGCGTTCGACGATGCGGCGCATCCCGGACGTCTTCGACGTGTGGTTCGACTCCGGATCGATGCCGTACGCGCAGGTGCACTATCCGTTCGAGAACCGCGAGTGGTTCAACAGCCACTACCCTGGCGACTTCATCGTCGAATACATCGGACAGACCCGCGGATGGTTCTACACCCTGCACGTGCTGGCCACCGCACTGTTCGACCGGCCCGCCTTCGAAACCTGTGTCGCGCATGGGATTGTGCTGGGCTCAGACGGACAGAAGATGAGCAAGTCGCTGCGCAACTATCCCGACGTCAACGAGGTGTTCGACCGCGACGGCTCCGATGCTATGCGCTGGTTTTTGATGGCCTCGCCGATTCTGCGGGGAGGCAACCTGATCGTCACCGAGCAAGGCATTCGCGAGGGTGTGCGCCAGGTACTGCTGCCCTTCTGGAACGCCTACAGCTTCTTGGCGTTGTATGCACCGAAAGTCGGTGTGTGGCGCACTGATTCGCCGCATGTGCTGGACCGCTACATCCTGGCCAAGCTGGCCGCGCTGCGCGGCGATCTCACAGATGCCCTTGATACCTGCGACATCTCCGGTGCGTGCGAGCAGCTGCGTCAATTCACCGAGGCGTTGACGAATTGGTATGTGCGACGCTCACGGCAACGGTTCTGGGACGAAGACGCCGACGCGATCGATACTCTGCATACCGTGCTGGAGGTCACCGCTCGGCTGGCGGCGCCGCTGCTGCCGTTGACCACCGAGGTGATTTGGCGCGGCGTCACCGGCGAGCGGTCGGTGCACCTGACCGACTGGCCGTCGGCTGACGCGCTGCCGGCCGATGCCGGGCTGGTTGCTGCCATGGACCAGGTCCGGGAAGTGTGCTCGGCGGCGTCGTCGCTGCGCAAGGCCAAGAAGCTGCGGGTACGCCTGCCGCTGCCGAAATTGACTGTGGCTGTTGACGATCCGCAGCGCCTGGAGCCGTTCACCGATCTGATCGCGGACGAGCTGAACGTCAAGAAGGTTGAACTGACTGACGACATCGGCCGCTACGGTCGTTTTGAGCTCACTGTCAACGCCCGGGTGGCCGGACCACGGCTGGGCAAGGACGTGCAGGCTGCCATCAAGGTGGTTAAGGCGGGGGAGGGCGTCGTCAACCCCGACGGCACACTGACCGCCGGACCGGCAGTGCTACAACCGGACGAGTACAGCTCGCGGCTGGTGGCCGCCGACCCTGAGTTCACCGCCGCGCTGCCCGACGGTGCCGGGCTGGTGGTGCTGGACGGCACGGTGACACCCGAGCTGGAGGCCGAAGGCTGGGCCAAAGATCGCATCCGCGAGCTGCAGGAGCTGCGCAAGTCGACCGGGCTTGACGTCTCCGACCGCATCAGCGTGGTGCTCTCGGTGCCTGCCGAGCGCGCCGAATGGGCGCGGACGCATCGCGACCTGATCGCCGGCGAAATCCTCGCCACCAGTTTCGATTTCGGCGATCCGGGGCCGGAGGCCGCGGAGATTGGCGACGACGTCCGGGTGGCGATCGCTAAGGCTTAGCCTCGTCCCTGGGTAATCGAAGTGCGCGGCGCGCGTACGGCCAGAACGGCATCCCGGCGAGCACCGTGCCGCCTGCGGCGATGAGACCGACCGCCACGTCGACGCTCTCGCGTCCCTCGGCCTGCCAGTAGACGTCCTCAAGGTCGAGCAGCAAGGCCAACTCGTCGACGATCATTGCGTTGGCCACGCCGAACGCGACGGCCGCCAGAGGGTGGCGCCGTTGTTCGTCCGACCCGCGCAGCCCCACCGCGCCCACGGCGGACAGCAATACAATCCCGAGGTTGTAGTGGTGAAAATGCCTGCTGCCCAGTTTGATACCGCCGCCGGACGGGCCATGACCGGCGTGAATCCAGTGGGTGAGCGCCCTGAGTCCGGTGAAGGTGAGAGTGAAAGCCGCCCAAGCCAGCACGGCGGAACGTTCGTCGGACTCGAGGTGTTGCAGCCATTCTTGACGCAGCCGCGACCATAGTGTCGATTGCTGCGGACTCATCAGCCGCCCTTCACCGCACACCAGCGCAGCCTGCCGCCGTTGGTGTCGACATGGACATTTTCAAAGCCAGTGCGCCGCAACCGGTCCGGAAAGGTGGCGGGCGACACCGGGTTGCAGGTGTCGCGGAAATGCAAGATCCGGAATGGGATTGAGGCCGCGCTGTCGCTGCCCACGAATACCCCACCGGGCCGCAGCACGCGAAACGCTTCGGCGAACAGGCGATCCTGCAGTTGCGCTGTGGGGATGTGGTGCAGCATCGTGAAACACACCACCGCGCTGAACTCGCCTTCGGGCAAACCGGTGTCGGTGCCGTCGCCGTGGATGATCTGTGCCCGGTTGCCGTAGGCGTCACGCAACCGCTCAGCCATTGTCTTATCGATCTCGACCGCGGTGTAACGCGGGGCTTTGTCGATAAGCACCCGGATGTTGGCGCCGTAACCCGGGCCGATCTCGAGCACGTTGTCGCCGAGGTCGACATCGCCGAGCGCCCACGGCAGCAGCTGATTCTCCACAGTCGTGGCCCAGCGGTTGGAGCTGCAGAACACCCGGTGACACAGGTTCATCGCCATGAACCCTGACGCTAGCGCAATAGCATCGGCGGTTGTGAACTCCCGCTGGGTGCTGCACCTCGACATGGATGCGTTCTTCGCGTCCGTCGAGCAGCTCACCCGGCCGACGCTGCGGGGCCGGCCGGTGCTGGTCGGTGGTCTCGGTGGCCGGGGCGTGGTGGCCGGCGCCAGCTACGAAGCGCGGGTGTTTGGTGCCCGGTCGGCGATGCCGATGCACCAGGCGCGCCGGCTGGTCGGCATCCACGCGGTGGTGCTGCCGCCGCGCGGTGTGGTGTACGGGGTGGCCAGCCGTCGGGTGTTCGACACCGTGCGCGGCGCGGTGCCAGTCGTCGAACAACTTTCCTACGACGAGGGATTCGCAGAGCCGCCTGAACTCGCCGGCGCCTCGGCGCCCGACGTGGAACGGTTCTGCGAGGACCTGCGTGGCCGGGTCCGCGGCGAAACCGGCCTGATCGCCTCGGTCGGTGCGGGCTCAGGCAAGCAGATTGCCAAGATCGCGTCCGGGTTGGCCAAACCCGATGGCGTGCGGGTGATCCGGCGCGCCGACGAACAGGCACTGCTGGCCGGATTGCCGGTGCGACGGCTCTGGGGCATTGGCCCGGTCGCCGAAGAGAAGTTGCACCGCCTCGGTATCGAAACTATCGGAGAGCTGGCCGCGCTGACCGACGCGGAGGTTGCCAACATCCTGGGTGCCACCATCGGGCCGGCCCTGCACCGATTGGCCCGCGGCATCGATGAGCGCCCGGTCGCCGAACGCGCCGAAGCCAAGCAAATCAGTGCGGAGTCCACCTTCCCGACCGACCTGACCAGTCTTGAGCAGTTGCGGGAGGCCGTCGGGCCGATCGCTGAGCACGCGCATCGGCGGCTGCTGCGCGACGGTCGGGGAGCGCGCACCGTCACGGTGAAGCTCAAGAAGTCCGATATGAGCACGCTGACCCGCTCGGCCACGCTGCCATACGGCACCACCGATGCCGCCGCGTTGTTAGCGGTGGCCTTGCGGCTGCTGCTCGATCCGCGCGAGATCGGCCCGATTCGCCTACTGGGCGTCGGGTTTTCGGGTTTGACCGAGTTGCGCCAGGAGTCGCTGTTTCCCGACCTCGAGCTGTTCGGCGAGATGACGGCACCCGATCAGCGCGTCGACACGTCCCCGGAGGTGCCACACGCGGCGGAGTGGCGGATCGGCGACGACGTCAAGCACCCCGAGCTCGGGCACGGCTGGGTTCAAGGCGCCGGACACGGCGTCGTCACAGCGCGTTTCGAGACCCGGGGCTCCGGCCGCGGCCCCGCGCGCACCTTCCCGGTCGACAGCATCGAACTCAGCCGTGCCAATCCGGTCGACAGCCTCGACTGGCCGGAGTACGTCGCCGCGTTGTCAGAGCAGACGGCCGACGATGTCGCCGATCGGTAGTTTCGCGGCCAACGCCGCCATCAGCAGTACCCGCGCCTGACTGGGGGGCAGTCCCGGCACCATCACGGCGCCGGCATCGACCAGGTCGCGGCCCGGACCGTATGCCGGCCTGACCCGCCCGCCCGCAACGCGCGTCGACACCGCGATCACGACCCCGTCCCGGCAATGGCGACGCACCCCGTCGATCACCGCCGCCCCGACATTACCGGAACCCAGCGCTTGCAGCACAACCCCGCGCGCGCCCGCGGCCACGCACGCATCCAGCGCCACTGCGTCACTTCCCGGGTAGGCCGCCACGATGTCGACTCGCGGAGCCGCGGCGGCGCTCAAGTCGCCGAGGTGACGGCGTGCTTTGCGGCCGGTAATGCTCACTTCGCCATTGGCGACTGCGCCGAGAAGCTTGCCGGCGAAACCGTCACCGCTGGCCACCTTGTACAGGCCCAACGGCTGGAGCACCCGGCCCGTGAAACACACCAGCAGGCCGAGGTCACGGGCGTGCGCGCTGTCTGCCAGCGCCAGCGCGTTCCGCAGGTTGGCCGGACCGTCGGCGTCAGGGTCATCGGCACTGCGCAGCGCGCCGGTGAGCACCACCGGCGCGGGGCCGGCATACGTCAGATCCAGCCACAACGCCGTTTCCTCGAGCGTGTCGGTACCGTGCGTGACGACCACACCTTCGGCGCCGCCCGCGGCCGCCGCTTGGACCGCGTCACGGATGCGATCCCAATCGGCGGGCACCAACTGCGAGCTGTCGAGGGTCATCAGATCCACGACGTCGACGTCCAGCCCGGCCGTCAGCTCGGCGCCGCTGCGGGTCGGGCGCCGCACACCGTCGGCGTCGGCGCTGGTAGCGATCGTTCCGCCGGTGGTGATGACCGTGAGTCGGTTCATGCTGGGATGATAGGGACGTGCCTGAGGAACCAACCCGATCGGCCGAGCCGGCGCCGGCAGCGGACGCTGATGGCGGCGCACCGCCGCGACGGCTGCGTCTGCTGCTTTCCGTGGCGGCGGTCGTGCTGGTGCTCGACATCGTCACCAAGGTGCTCGCCGTCGAACTGCTGACTCCCGGGCAGCCGGTGTCGATCATCGGCGACACCGTGACCTGGACGTTGGTGCGCAACTCCGGGGCCGCGTTTTCGATGGCGACCGGATACACCTGGCTGTTGACGGTGATCGCGACCGGTGTGGTGATCGGCATTTTCTGGATGGGGCGCCGCCTGGTGTCGCCGTGGTGGGCTATCGGCCTGGGCATGATCCTGGGCGGAGCGATGGGCAACCTGGTCGACCGGTTCTTCCGGTCACCGGGCCCGCTGCGCGGTCATGTCGTGGACTTCCTGTCGATCGGCTGGTGGCCGGTGTTCAACGTCGCCGACCCGTCGGTGGTCGGCGGGGCGATCCTGCTCGTCGCGCTGTCGGTGTTCGGGTTCGACTTCGATACGGTCGGCCGGCGTACGCGCGAGGACCTTTCCGACACACCGCATGAGGCCGACCAGCCTTGACAACCACCGGCGACGATGCAGAGCGAAGCGATGAGGAGGAGCCGGGATTGACGGGAACCCGTTCGATGCCGGTCCCCGAGGGATTGGCGGGTATGCGTGTCGACGCGGGGCTGGCGCGCCTGCTGGGGCTGTCACGCACCGCGGCGGCGGCGCTGGCCGAAGACGGCGGTGTGGAGGTGGACGGCGTACCGGCCGGCAAAGCCGACCGGCTGACCCCCGGCACGTTGTTGCATGTGCGGCTGCCCGACGCGCCGGCGCCGGTGGAAAACACGCCGGTCCACATCGAGGGCATGACGATCCTGTATTCCGACGACGACATCGTCGCGGTGGACAAGCCGCCCGGGGTGGCGGCGCACGCCACGGTGGGCTGGACCGGGCCGAGTGTGCTCGGCGGGCTGGCGGCCGCCGGGTTCCGGATCACCACATCGGGAATCCATGAGCGGCAAGGCATCGTGCATCGCCTCGACGTCGGCACCTCCGGAGTGATGGTCGTGGCGCTCTCCGATCGCGCCTACACGGTGCTCAAGCGCGCGTTCAAGCAGCGCACAGTCGACAAGCGCTACCACGCGCTGGTGCAAGGCCACCCCGATCCGTCCAGCGGCACCATCGACGCGCCGATCGGCCGGCATCGCAGCCACGACTGGAAGTTCGCGGTAACCAAGCATGGCCGGCACAGCCTCACCCACTACGACACCATCGAAGCCTTCGTGGCGGCCAGCCTGCTCGACGTGCATTTGGAAACCGGGCGCACGCACCAGATCCGGGTGCACTTCGCTGCGCTCCATCACCCCTGCTGCGGCGACCTGACCTACGGCGCGGACCCGAGGCTAGCCAAAAAGCTTGGGCTAGAACGTCAATGGCTGCACGCCAGGTCGCTGTCGTTCGCACATCCGGCCGACGGGCGACAGGTGGAGATCGTCAGCCCCTATCCGCCGGACCTGCAACACGCGCTGGATGTGTTGCGGGCAGAGGGGTGATCACGCCGGCTTGCGGGCTTCGATCAGCGTCCGCGTCGAGTAGGTGACGAAAGGCCCATCGGCCGCAATGCGGTTGTGCAATTCGCGCAGCCGCTCGCGATAGCGGCCGACGGTGAAGTCCGGGACCGTCCAAACGACCTTGCGCAGAAAGTAGATCACGGCGCCGACGTCGAAGAACTCCACGCGCAGCCGCTCCATACGCAGATCGACGATGTCTAGTCCGGCGGCTCGTGCCTGTGCGCGTTCAGTGTCCGGTTCCCGCTGTGCCCCCGCCTCCGGGCGCGGCCCGACGAAATACTCGACCAACTCCGACACCGTCGCCGGACCGATGTGCTGGGCGAAGTAGGTGCCGCCCGGCTTTAGCACCCGTGCAATTTCGGACCACAACACCGAGACCGGATGACGGCTGGTCACCAGGTCGAACGCAGCGTCGGCGAACGGCAACACCGGCTCGTCGGTGGTCGCGACGACCACCACGCCGCGCGGGTGCAACAACTCGGTGGCCCGCGCCAGGTTGGGCGGCCACGCTTCGGTGGCCGCCATCGTCGGCGGAAACTTAGAGGCGCCGGACAGCACCTCGCCCCCACCGGTCTGCAAGTCGACCGCCGCCGACGCGCCGGCCAAGCGTTGGCTCATCAATCGCTGGTAGCCCCACGACGGTCGTTGTTCGGTTGCTCGGCCGTTCAGCCAGGAGAAATCCCAGCCCTCAACGGGTGCCGCGGCGGCCTCGGCCACCAGATCGTCAAAGCTTTGGGACATGCAGGCATTGTGGCCGATGTCGATTAGCCGCCGTCTCGCTCGTCATACCCGTGACACCATCGACCACGGAAAGGAACCACCATGCAGTACTGCCTGCTCATGCACTACCGGGAAGCCGCCGACGCCGGCGTCACCGAGGAAGACATGGCGCGCGGACGGGCGGCCTTCGCCAAATACGCCGACGACCTGGATGCCGCCGGGGTGCTGATCGGCACCCACGTCCTGCAGCCTGTCGCCGCCACGACGACCTACACCGCACGCACCGGCACCCCGCAAGTGCAAGACGGTCCATTCGCTGACACCAAAGAACGCCTCGCCGGGGTGTTCGTCATCGAGGTGCCTGATCTGGATGCGGCGTTGTCGTGGGCCAAGCGCTGCCCGGCCGCCGATTGGGGGTCGATCGAAATCCGTCCCGTCGCGGTGACCTACGCCAGCGGCAAAGGGTGGTACCAGCCCTGACCGAGGCGCAGCTCCGGGTCGCCGAGCTGGTTCGCACCTCCTATGGTCGCCTGCTGGCGCTGCTGGCCGCGCCCAGCGGCGACATTCCCGCCGCCGAGGACGCCATCGCCGACGCGCTCGAGCGTGCGTTGGATCGGTGGCCCGCTAAAGGAATACCAGGCAACCCGGAAGGATGGGTGCTAACCGTGGCGCGCAACCGTCTTCGCGACCGCTGGAAGTCACACGCCTACCGGATGACCAGCTCCCTCGTCGAAACCCACGAGCGCACAATGGAATTCGACCATGAGCCGGACGCCATTCCCGATCGCCGGCTGGAGCTGATGCTGGTGTGTGCGCATCCGGCGATCGCCGCGGACTGCCGCACCCCGCTGATGCTGCAGACAGTGCTGGGTGTGGAGGCGGCGCAAATCGCCAGGGCGTTCGGCGTGCCCGCTGCCACGATGGCCCAGCGCCTGGTCCGCGCCAAACGGCGCATCCGTGACGCCCGCATCCCATTCGTCGTGCCGGACCGCAGCTGCCTCGACGAGCGCTTGCCCGCCGTGCTGGAAGCCGTCTACGGCGCGTACGCGGTCGACTGGCAGGCCCCGG
>NZ_DASRBZ010000382.1:0-2329 GCF_035653355.1 Mycobacterium sp.
CAAGCCGCTGCGCGGCATGCCGCCGTTCTCCGGGCCGCAAGGGCCGTTCGCCGGCATCGCGGCCGGGCCGAACGGCACGCTGTACGTGTCGGCCGACGGCGAGGGCAGTGTGCTTGCGCTTCGGCGGGAAGGCGATCGTCATGCCTGATACTCGACCGGCCGACCACCGTTATCTGCAGGTGGCGCGAACGCTGCGGAAAGAGATCGTGGACGGTGTATACCCGGTCGGATCGCAACTTCCCACCGAACATGAGCTGTCTCAGCGGTTTTCGGTCAGCCGCTACACAGTGAGGGAGGCGCTGCGACGGCTGCGTGACGACAACCTGGTGTCGTCACGACCGCGAACCGGCACGCTCGTGGTGCCTCGCGCTTCTGCCGACTCCTATGTGCAGGACGTCGTGTCGATCAACGACCTGCTGGCCTTCGCCACCGGCGCCCGTTTTGCGATCGAATCGGTGAAGATGGTGACCATCGACGAGGACCTGGCGGAGCGGACCGGGCTTGCCCGCGGCGAAGAATGGCTGAGCGTCCAAGGCTTTCGGCAGACCGACGGTGTGGAAACTCCACTGTGCCGCACGGAGTACTACATCAACCGGGCGTTCGCCGCGGTGGGCAGACTGCTGCAACGTCACACCGGGCCGATTTTCCCGTTGATCGAGGACCTGTTCGGGTTGAGCATCGTGGAGGTGCACCAGGAGATCGCCGCCGTGTCGATCGGACCGGAACTCGCGACGGCGCTCAAGGTGGAGGTGGGAACACCGGCGCTGGAAATTCATCGAAAATACACGACCTCCGATCGAGAGGTCGCCCAGGTGACGATCAACACCCATCCCGGATCGCGCTTTCGTCATGCGATGACGATGCGACGCGTGCGGGGTTAGGGTGAGCCGACGGCCAACGATGTTAGACGTGTGCGGAGATGAAAATCGCCTCGAGTGTGCGGTTTCGTACGCGACTCGCCGGCGCGGGCGTACAAAACCGCACACTCGACGAATAGATCTGAACGACCGCGGTGGGACGTGGCTAGACGGGTAATCGGCGGACGGTCGATTCGTTGGGACGACGAACGCGCAACCGACGCGTATTCGCGTGGCGTGTGGGTGCGTCACACACTGGCCGACGCGCTGCACGAGGCGGCGCAATATTCCCCGCAGCGGGTGCTGGTGGTCGACGGTGACGTGCGTCTGGATTGCCAGACGCTCTGCCAGCAGGCGACGACTTTGGCGCAGGCGTTGTCGGCTCGGATCCCGGTGGGCAGCGTGGTGTCGTTGATGCTGCCGAACTGGCATGAGGCCACCGTCATCTATCTGGCGGCGACGTTGGCGGGAATGGTGGTCAATCCCATTCTTCCGTCGCTGCGTGACCACGAGCTGCGTTTCATGCTCGAGGATGTCGGTGCCCACATGGTTTTCGTGCCAGCCCAGTTCGGTGGGTACGACTTCGCGTCAATGCTGACTCGGGTGAGTGCGCAGCTGGCGTCGCATCCGGAAGTCGTCGTCGTTCGCGGCGAGCCGGGCCGGCACACGCCGTTTACCTCGCTGCTCGACACACCGTCTCCCACAGCCGAGTTGCCGGTGCTGGACCCCGATGCGGTGAGAATGATCCTTTATACGTCAGGGACCTCTGGTCGCCCGAAAGGTGTTCTCCACAGCCATAACTCGATACATGCACTGATTTGCCAGATCCGAGACCACTGGTTGGTCGAGTGGGGCGACCGATTCCTGGTGCCGTCGCCGATCGCCCACATCGGCGGCTCCATTTACGCTTTCGAATGTCCGCTGCTTCTTGGCACGACGGCGGTGCTGATGGATCGCTGGAACGCCGACAACGCGGTGCGGCTGATCCAATCCGAGCGCTGCACGCACATCGCCGGCGCGACCCCATTTTTGAAGCAGATGCTCACCGCCGCGCAGCGCGCCGGCACTCGGCTACCTGACCTGAAGCTATTCATCTGCGGCGGAGCGTCGGTGTCGCCTTCCCTGATCCGCCAGGCTGCAGGCTATTTCGAGCGCGCTCTCGTTACCCGGGTTTACGGCTCGACGGAAGTACCGATCACGACGGTGGGGTCGCTGGGCGATGTCGACCACGCCGCCGACACCGACGGCCGCCCAGGTTTGGCCGGCGTCAAGCTCGTGGCCCACGAAGCCGCGCCCCTCGGCGGCGAAATCCTTGCCCGCGGACCGCAGATGCTGGTCGGGTACCTGCATTCCGAAGACGAGACGGATTCGTTCGACGCCGACGGCTACTACCGCACCGGTGATCTGGGCTGCTGGGTTGACAACGAGTACCTTGTCGTCACCGGCCGCGCCAAGGACGTCATCATCCGCAA
>NZ_DASRBZ010000383.1:0-4124 GCF_035653355.1 Mycobacterium sp.
CAGTCGATCGGCCAGCCGCAGTGCATACCCCTGGGCGAGGCCCTGCCGCGAGCCGAACTCGTTGTATATGGTCTGCCGGCTGATCCCCGCGGCGCGGGCCACGTCCGCCAGCGTGATGGCCGACCAGTCGCGGGTCAGCAGCAGCTCACGCATCGCGTCGAGCACCGAATCGCGCAACAGGGCCCGCGACGCTTCGGCGTACGGGACCCGTTTCACATGCGCGAGGGTACTGCTTACTGCGCGCATTACGAACGCGCGACTTCAACCATCTCGAAGTCGGATTTCGCCGCACCGCAGTCCGGGCAGCTCCAGTCCTCCGGGATGTCGTCCCAGCGGGTGCCGGGCGCGATGCCGTCTTCCGGCCAGCCCAGCGCCTCGTCGTACTCGAAGCCGCATTGCACACACACGAACAGCTTGTAGTCATTCATCGATTTGCTCCCATCGGTTCGAAGTCGATCTTTTCCCGTACCCCGCAGTCCGGGCAGCACCAGTCATCGGGAACCTCGTCCCACGATGTGCCGGCCGGAAAGCCTTCCCGCTCAGCGCCTTTGGCTTCGTCGTAGACGTAGTCGCAGACCGGGCAGCGGTAGGCGGCCATCATGCCGCCGCCCCATAACGGGCCAGCAGCTGCTGCCGACGGCGCGGATGGACGTTCGCGCGGCTGATGTCGCCGCCATAGTGCGCAAGCACGCGGTGGTCCATGACCTTCCGCCACAGCGGCGGGAAGTAGGTCAGCGCGATCATCGACGCGTAACCACTGGGCAGGCTCGGTGCGTCGGCGAAGCTGCGCAGCGTCTGGTAACGCCGCGTCGGGTTGGCGTGGTGATCGCTGTGCCGCTGCAGGTGATACAGGAACAGGTTGGTCACGATGTGATCGGAGTTCCAGCTGTGCTTCGGGGCGCAGCGCTCGTAGCGGCCGTTGGCCGTCTTCTGCCGCAGCAGGCCGTAGTGCTCGAGGTAGTTCACCGATTCCAGCAGCGAAAAGCCGAAGACCGCCTGGATGATGACGAACGGGATCAGCGCCGGGCCGAACACCGCGATCAGCACCCCCCACAACACGACCGACATCAGCCAGGCGTTGAGCACGTCATTCGACAGGTACTCTTTGGCATTCCAAGGGCTCACGCCCAGCCGCCGCAGCCGCTGGGCCTCCAGTCGCCACGCCGAGCGCAGACTGCCAAAGACGCTGCGCGGCAAGAACTCCCAGAACGCCTCGCCGAATCGGGACGACGCCGGGTCCTCTGGCGTGGCTACCCGCACATGGTGGCCACGGTTGTGCTCGATGTAGAAGTGCCCATAGCAGGACTGGGCCAGCGTGATCTTGGCCAGCCACCGTTCCAGCGACTCCTTCTTGTGGCCCATCTCGTGCGCAGTGTTGATCCCGACGCCACCGAGCGTGCCCACCGACAGGGCCAGGCCGATCTTGGCCGGCCAGCTGAGCGACCCCTCGAAGCCCAGCCAGCTCAGGTCCGACGCCGTGAACAGATACGCGCCGACGACGACGCTGGCGTATTGGAACGGGATGTAGATGTAGGTGCAGTAGCGGTAATAGCGGTCGTTCTCCAGCCGCTCCATGACTTCGTCAGGCGGGTTCTGCCCGTCAGGGCCGAAGCGCAGGTCCAGCGCGGGCAACACGATGAACAGCAGGATGGGACCGATCCAAAACAGCGCTTGGGAGGCGGTCCGCCAGCCGGCCTGGTTCATTGCCCACACGATGGGCAGGATCACCAGCAGCGCCGTCGGCGCGATCAGGCCCAGCAGCCACAGATAGCGCTTCTTGTCTTGCCACACCACCACGTCGGTGTCGGCTTGGTTGGCCAGTTCACCGGCCATATCGTCCACCCTCCTCGTGAGTTAGAGCACGTTGGGTTTGGACAATACCGGGTTCTGCGTCTTCTGTCTAGACACAAAGACCGTTTTTGTAAAACCGGTTACGGCGCTGCGGGCGTCGGCTCCGCTTCTGGGCTGGTGTCGCTGCTGGGTGGGCGATTGGCCAGCACCGAGTGCCGGCGCCCGTAGCCGACGTAGATGACGACGCCGACGACCATCCAGATCGCGAACCGAATCCAGGTCAACGCGGTGAGGTTGAACATCAGCCACAGGCATGCGGCGACGGACGCTAGCGGCACTAACGGCGACCATGGAACTCGAAAACCCCGCCGCAGGTCAGGACGAGTTCGGCGCAGCACGACGATCCCTGCCGAGACCAAGACAAACGCGAACAGTGTTCCTACGTTGACCATCTCCTCGAGCTTGGCCATCGGAAACACCGAGGCCGCCACCGCAACCAGCAGCGCGACCAGGACCGTGATTCGGACCGGAGTGCCGCGTGGGCCCGTCGTAGCCAACGGACGCGGCAACAACCCGTCGCGGGACATCGCGAACAGCACCCGGCACTGACCGAGCATCAGCACCATCACCACCGTCGTCAGCCCCGCCAACGCCCCGATCGAAATGACTTCCGAAGCCCAGCGCACGCCGTTCGCGGTGAAGGCGGTGGCCAAGTTCGCGTGCCGGCCACTGGGGGTATCCCGCAGTTCGGTGTATCTAACCATCCCGGATAGCACCACCGAGACTGCGACGTAAAGGACCGTGACGATCCCCAGCGTTGCCAGGATCCCGCGCGGGACATCGCGGTGCGGCTCCTTGGTTTCCTCGGCCATGGTGGCCACGATGTCGAACCCGATGAACGCGAAGAACACGATTGACGCCCCGGCCAACACGCCATACCAGCCGTAATGGCTGGTTTGCGCGCCGGTCAACAGCGACAACACCGATTGGTCGACGCCGGTTCCACGGTGTTCGGTTTCCGGCGGGGGGATGAACGGCGAGTAGTTGGCGCTCTTGATGTAGAAGGCGCCCACGACCACGACCAGCACCACGACCGAAATCTTGATAGCGGTGACGACGGCGGAAAAGTGTGACGACAGTTTGGTGCCCAGTGCCAGCAGCGTTGCCAAGAACGCGATGATCAGCAGCGCACCCCAGTCGAGGCTGTAAGAGCCGAAAGTCACTGTCTCCTTGACGAACCCGAACACCGTCCCGAAATAGCTGGACCAGCCCTTGGCCACTACAGCCGCACCAATGGCCAGTTCCAGGACCAGGTTCCAGCCGATGACCCAGGCCAGGAACTCACCGAAGGTGGCATAGGAGAAGGTGTACGCGCTGCCGGCCACCGGCAGCATCGAGGCGAACTCGGCGTAGCACAGCGCTGCCAGCCCGCAGGTGGCTGCCGCGATCAGAAACGATATCCAGATCGCCGGGCCGGTGATGTTGCCGGCGGTCGATGCGGTCACCGTGAAGATGCCCGCGCCGATAACCACCGACACGCCGAACACCACGAGATCCCACCAGGACAGGCTCTTGCGCAGCTGCGTGGTCGGCTCGTCGGTGTCGGCGATCGACTGTTCGATTGACTTGGTGCGCCATCGACCGGCCATGAACCGGGACAGTACCGAGTACTCTCCGAGGATGCGCGGCGAAACCACGCAGCGAAACGCCCGGAAAAAAGCAATAGTGATCGGTGCCAGCATCGCGGGGTTGTGCGCGGCGCGCGTGCTCTCGGATGTCTACGACCGGGTGACGCTTTTCGAACGCGACGACCTGCCGAGCGCCCCGGCCAACCGCAGCGCGGTCCCTCAGGGACGTCACCTGCACTTGCTGATGGCCCGCGGGGCCCAGGAGTTGGACAGCTTGTTCCCTGGCCTGCTCGCAGACATGGTCGCCGCTGGCGTGCCCATGCTGGAGAACCGGCCGGATTGCATTTACTTCGGCGCCGCCGGACACGTACTGGGCACAGGGCACACGCTGCGTGAGGAGTTCACCGCCTATGTGCCGAGTCGCCCACACCTGGAATGGCAGATCCGGCGCCGGGTCAGCCGCATCACCAACGTCGAGATCCACAAGCGCTCGGTCGTCGAACCACGTTTTGACGTTGACGCGCAGCGGGTGACCGGGGTGCTACTGGACTCGCCGACCGAGCCCGATTTCGTCCGGGCTGATCTGGTCGTGGACGCGACCGGCCGCGGAAGCAGGTTGCCGGTCTGGTTGTCGCAGTGGGGTTTCCAGCAACCCCGCGAGGACGTGGTCGACGTAGGCATCGGCTACGCGTCGCACCAGTTCCG
>NZ_DASRBZ010000384.1:0-7000 GCF_035653355.1 Mycobacterium sp.
GCTGCTGGCGTCCGTGCTGGGCCGGATGTTCGGCGACCTCGGCGGTGGCCTCGACAAAGACCGGCTGGGGCTGAATGCGCCGTCGTCGAGCGCGACGGGGGCCGGCGGTTCGGCTGCCGCGGGCAGCACGGTCAAACCGGCGAAGGCCACCGTCTTCTCCCCGGGCGGCGACCCCGACTCCCCGGGCCAAGCCGGCCTGGCGATCGACGGCGATCCGGCCACCGCCTGGACGACCGACACCTACAACGACGCTGTCCCGTTCCCCACCTTCAAAAGCGGTGTCGGGTTGCTACTGCAGCTGCCGACGCCCACGGTGGTCGGCAACGTCACCATCGACACCGCCAGCACCGGAACCAAGGTCGAGCTCCGCTCGTCGCCGACACCGACGCCGGCCAGGCTGGACGACACCGCGGTGCTGACGCCGCCAACGACGTTGCAACCCGGTCACAACAGCATCCCGGTCAAGGCGGCGTCGCCGACGTCGAACCTGCTGGTGTGGATCTCGACGCTGGGAAGCACCGGCGGCAAACACCGCGCCGAAATCTCCGAGCTCACAGTGCAGGCCGCGTCCTAGCTCCAATCAACGAACCAGCCTGTTTGGGGTGAAGTGCTGCGTACCCGGCGATTCGTTACTGTCCGGCCGTGGGTTTGGAAGCGCCGGTTCGGCGGCAACGCAGCGACGCCGAACTGCTGGCCGATCACGTCGCCGGCGACCGCCACGCCTTCGCCGAGCTGTTCCACCGTCATCACCGCCAGCTGCATCGCCTTGCCCGCTTGACCAGCCGCAATCACGAGGACGCCGAGGATGCGTTGCAGGACGCAATGCTCTCGGCGCATCGCGGTGCGGGTTCGTTCCGGCACGACGCCGCAGTCAGCAGCTGGCTGTACCGCATCGTCGTTAATGCCTGTCTGGATCGGCTGCGCCGCAGCAAGGCTCATCCGACGGCCCCGCTGGACGACGTCCACGCGGTGCCTGACAGGACCGCCCAGGTCGAAACCGCGATCGCGGTCCAGCGGGCGCTGATGCGACTACCCGTCGAGCAGCGCGCCGCGGTGGTCGCGGTCGACATGCAGGGTTACTCCATCGCCGACACCGCCCGCTTGCTTGGTGTCGCCGAAGGCACCGTCAAAAGCCGATGTGCCCGCGCGCGGGCCCGGCTGGCCGCGCTGCTCGGTTACCTCGCGACCGACCTCGCCGTCGAGCCCGTCGCCGATTCCGCCCGCCGCCAGGGGCATTAGCGCCGCGACGTCTTCTGCGTCGTGGTCCGGCGTGTGCATAGCGGTCAGCCTGTGCATAACGGACACTGGGGCGGATGGCTGACGCTGACAACGACGCTGCGCACGATGGCGAGGGCGCCGACCCGCCGCTGACGGTGGAGCTGCTCGCCGATCTGCAAGCCGGTCTGCTCGACGACGACGAGGCGGCGCGGGTGCGAAAGCAAATCCGCGCCGATCCGGCGGCTCAAGAGGCGCTGCGCGCCCTCAACCACGTCCGTCGCGATGTCGCCGCGCTGGGCGCCGACTCGCGATCGGCGCCGGGCACTCCCCCGGCTGTCGTTGCCCGCATCACAGCCGCGCTGCGCTCCGCGCCCCGCCCCGGCGCCGCCCACGCACTGCGACCGGTCAGCCGTCCGACGCGGAAAGTTGCCGCCGCAGCCGGCGTCGCCGCCGCAATCGCCGCGGTCGGGGTGGGCACCGTGGCCCTGCTGCACAGTCCACCGTCCACACCGAGCGCGCCGAGCACCGTCCAGCACATCACGGTGTCGCGGCCACCGGCGACGGTTGCGCTGTCGGCTCCAGAAATCCTGGGACTGCTCGCGAGCGGCCCCGACTATGGCCCGCTGAGCGACCCCGGCCGACGCGCCTCATGCCTGACCGGACTGGGTTATCCGGGGGCCACCGAGGTGCTGGGCGCGCGGCCCGTCGAGGTCAGCGGCCGGTCAGCCGTGTTGCTGGTGCTTCCCGGGGATAGCCCCGACCGGCTGACCGCGCTGGCAGTGGCACCCAACTGCAGCGCAGCCGACACCGGTCTGCTGGCCAGCACCGCCGTTGCCCGCCCGTAGCGGTGCGCGGAACAGCACCGCCTACGCTGGCGTTCATAGTCGTGAAGTCGTTTTGTTCCAAGCCGGTAGCGGCTTTCTTACGCGAAAGGCCTGTATGACCGCCCCCCGCACTGTGCACGACGTGATGATCATCGGATCGGGCCCCGCTGGCTACACCGCAGCCATTTACGCAGCGCGGGCGCAGCTGGCGCCACTGGTGTTCGAGGGCACCTCGTTCGGCGGTGCGCTGATGACGACAACCGAGGTGGAGAACTACCCCGGCTTTCGCAACGGCATCACCGGCCCGGAATTGATGGACGAAATGCGCGAGCAAGCGCAGCGGTTCGGCGCCGATCTGCGGATGGAAGACGTCGAATCGGTCTCCCTGGAGGGTACGGTCAAATCCGTCGTGACTGCCGAGGGGCAGACCTACTACGCCCGCGCCGTCATCCTGGCGATGGGCGCAGCCGCCCGCTATTTGCACGTTCCCGGCGAGCAGGAATTGCTCGGCCGGGGCGTGAGTTCCTGCGCGACCTGTGACGGGTTCTTCTTCCGCGACCAGGACATCGCCGTGATCGGCGGCGGCGACTCGGCGATGGAAGAGGCGACCTTCCTGACCCGCTTTGCCCGCAGCGTGACGATCGTGCACCGCCGCGACGAGTTCCGGGCGTCGAAAATCATGCTCAACCGCGCCCGCAGCAACGACAAGATCCGGTTCGTCACCAACCACGTCGTCACCGCCGTCGAGGGCGACACCACGGTCACCGGGCTGCGGCTACGCAACACGATCACCGGCGAAGAATCCGAGCTGGCTGTGACCGGCGTGTTCGTCGCGATCGGCCACGACCCGCGCTCGGAGTTGGTCCGCGACGCGGTCGATGTCGACCAGGACGGCTACGTGCTGGTGAAGCAACCCACCACGAGCACCTCCGTCGACGGTGTGTTTGCCGCCGGCGACTTGGTGGACCGCAGCTATCGGCAGGCCGTTACCGCCGCCGGCACCGGGTGCGCCGCGGCGATTGACGCCGAGCGTTGGCTGGCCGAGCGTGCAGAATCCGGCGGGGCCACCGAAACCCAGGCCGGCACCGACACCGATCTGATTGGAGTACCGCAATGACCGAGAACACCAGCGCCCCAGTCGAAGTCTCCGACGCTTCCTTCGCGACGGAGGTGTTGTCCAGCAAAACGCCTGTGCTGGTTGACTTCTGGGCCACGTGGTGCGGGCCGTGCCGGATGGTGGCGCCAGTGCTCGAGGAAATCGCCGCCGAAAAAGCCGGACAGCTCACGGTCGCCAAACTCGATGTCGACGCCAACCCGGAGACCGCCCGCGATTTCCAGGTGGTCTCGATCCCTACGCTGATCCTGTTCAAGGATGGTCAGCCCGTCAAACGGATCGTCGGCGCGAAGGGCAAGGCCGCGCTGCTGCGCGAGCTTTCCGACGTGGTCCCCAGCCCCCAGTAAGACAGTTCGGCCGCCAGGATCTCGACGGTGATTGGCCTGGCGTTTTCCTGAATTCGAGAAGCGTCTGCGACAATACCGCCTAGCCTGTCAAGCATCGGCAGCTCCATTCGGGCTGGCTCACCGGAGGGTCCTGGCATGTCGAATCCGCATCGTGGCGTCGGCGACGAGCTACGCTGCGGCGACCGCAGCGCTGCCGTTACCGAGATCCGCGCCACGCTGGCATCGCTGGGATATCTGGACGGACCCGAGGCAGACCTCACCACCGGAAAACAAGTGGCGCCGGACGTATTCGACGCCGAGCTCGACCAGGCGGTGCGAGCCTTTCAGCAACAACGCGGGCTGCTGGTGGACGGGATCGTCGGCGAAGCGACGTATCGCGCGCTAAAGGAAGCGTCCTACCGGCTCGGCGCCCGTACACTATTTCATCAGTTCGGCGCGCCGATGTACGGCGACGACGTCGCCACGCTGCAGTCCCGGCTGCAAGATCTCGGCTTTTACACCGGCCTGGTGGACGGATACTTCGGGTTGCAGACGCACAATGCGCTGATGTCGTATCAACGCGAATACGGTCTCTACGCCGACGGCATCTGCGGCCCAGAAACGTTGCGATCCTTGGATTTTCTCGCATCGCGAGTTACCGGCGGCTCCCCGCACGCCATTCGTGAAGAGGAGCTCGTCCGTCGCTCCGGCCCGAAACTGTCTGGCAAGCGGATCATTATCGATCCCGGCCGCGGCGGGGCCGACCACGGACTGATCACCCAAGGCACAGCCGGACCCATCAGCGAAGCAGACATATTGTGGGACTTGGCAAGTCGGCTCGAAGGCCGGATGACTGCCATCGGCATGGAGACATTCTTGTCCCGCCCGCCCAACCACAGCCCGGCCGATGCCGAGCGGGCGGCCACCGCCAACGCCGTCGGCGCTGATCTGATGATCAGCCTGCGCTGCGCGAGCCTCGCCAGCCCATCGGCCAACGGGGTGGCGTCCTTCCATTTCGGCAATTCACACGGATCGGTCTCGACCATCGGCCGCATGCTTGCCGACTTCATCCAGCGAGAAGTAGTGGCGCGCACCGGTTTACGCGATTGCCGCATTCACGGCCGAACGTGGGATCTGTTGCGGCTCACCAGAATGCCGACCGTTCAAGTCGACATCGGCTACATCACCAACCCGCATGACCGAGCCAAACTGGTCACCCCGCAGACCCGAGACGCCATCGCCGAAGGCATCCTCGCCGCGGTCAAGCGGCTCTACCTGCTCGGCAAAAACGACCGCCCAACCGGCACGTTCACATTTGCCGAATTACTGGCCCACGAGCTCGCAGTGGAGCAGGCGAGCCGGCTCAGCGGCTCATAGCCGACGCCCCCGCCGCCACCGGCTGCTGCAACTGCGCATTCTCGAGCAACCGCTCCAACGCCGCTTCCACCTCGGCCTTCCAACCCAAGCCTTTATCCAGCTCCAGGCGAAGCCGCGGAAAGTACCGGTGCGGCGCCACCACGACGAACCCAGCGGCCTGCAGGAAATCCGCGTCGATGATGCAGTGGTCCACCGTACAGTCACCGACGGCAGCCAGCACCGGCCGGATCTCCGGCTCCGCGGTGCGCGCATCCTGCAGCTCGCTGACCGCCGCGGTGCGGCCGAATGCCTCCAACGCCCGAACGCCGCGGCGCACCAACTCGTCGACCACTCGAGCGACGAGGCTGTGCCGCAGCTCTTCGGCTGCCTGGGGCTCCACCCCCATCGACGTCAATAGCACCGCATCGGCCGATACCGGAGCAGTGGGAAAGCGCTGGGCCCGGGGCACCACTCGCGGCGGTGCATACAGCACGTACCCCAGGCAGGGAGGTTCACTGCTTCCGCACTCGGCCGGGTCCGCCGTCGCCACCTGGCCGCATGAGCCCCATTCCAGCATCACCATCGACAGCCAGGCTTCCTTCTCGAATTCGGGGTCGGCCAGGTGGTCGTCGGCGCGCAGCGCCGCGGGGTCGACTTCCCAGTAGACACAGCGCCGCGCATGCTTGGGCAGCTGCTCGAACGCTTCGAGCCGCAGCGGTGTGATTCGGGCAGACACTAGACTCCCAGGCCTCCACGCGGTGCTGGCGCTGATGACCCTACCCGGGCCACCGGCACACGCATGGTTATCGCTGATGACCCCCGCCGTCTTCGCGGCCAGGGCGCTGTCGGGATCCCCGCCGCTCGGGCTGTCCGGCCCGCGCCGTCGCAGGGGTGTGCCACGTGCCTTGCTCCTTATCACGCCGGTCTCCGCTGGCTGGAATTCAGCAAGCGCGGCCCGCACCGTCCACAGCCGGATATCCGGCTACAACCCCTCCAGGATAGGAGAGGTAGTCGGTGCCCGGCCAGTACAACCGCTCGGTGACCCCGGCACGGAAGCCAAGCCGAAAACTACTGCGCTGCAGCGCAATCCGGCGGTGGCATCAGGCCCAAACCTGCCCCCCGTCACAGTGACGGAACTACACCGTGTCGTTGGTCATGCCTGGGCCGCGTCCATCAGCCCGACGATGCGCTGTAGGTCGTCGACGGAGCCGAACTCCACCACGATCTTGCCCTTACGTTTGCCAAGGCTGACCGTGACGCGCGTATCCAACGCGCCGGAGAGCCGCTCAGCAACGTCTTGCAGGCCCGGCATCTGGATCGGCTTGCGCCTCGGCTGGGCCGGCGCAGGACCGTCACCGCGGTTGGCCAATGTCACCGCTTCTTCCGTCGCACGCACAGACAGGCCCTCGGCGACAATTCTGGCTGCCAGCTCCTCTTGAGCCTCCGGGCCGGCCTCCAGCGCCAGCAGCGCACGGGCATGTCCGGCGGACAGCACACCGGCGGCCACCCGCCGCTGAACAGCGATCGGTAGCTTCAGCAGCCGGATCATGTTGGTGATCAGCGGGCGGGACCGGCCGATGCGCGCCGCGAGTTCGTCGTGGGTGACGCCGAATTCGTCCAGCAGCTGCTGGTAGGCCGCGGCCTCTTCCAAGGGATTCAGCTGCACGCGATGGATGTTTTCCAGCAGGGCATCGCGCAGCATGTTGCCGTCGCCGGTCTCCCGGACGATCGCGGGGATCGCGGTCAGGCCCGCCTGCTGGGCGGCACGCCAACGCCGCTCCCCCATCACGATCTGGTATCGGGTGCCGTTCTGGGAGCCGTCCAACGCCCGCACGACGATCGGTTGCATCAGCCCGAATTCCCGGATCGAGTGCACGAGTTCCGCGAGTGCCTCTTCGTCGAACGATTGCCGCGGCTGGCGGGGGTTCGGCTCGATGAGTGCGGGGTCGATCTCGCGGTAGACCGCGCCGACCGCGTTGCCGTTCACCGGGGCGTTGCCGCCGAGCACCACGTCGGCGGCCGCATCACCCATGCGCGGTCCCAGGCTGGTGTCGGCGCTTCCGTCGGGCGGGCTGGTGGGGATCAGGGAGGCCAGGCCGCGGCCGAGTCCGCCTCGTTTGCGTGATGGCTGATTCATGCTCGTCCCTCCGCTGCTGGTGGCT
>NZ_DASRBZ010000385.1:0-3548 GCF_035653355.1 Mycobacterium sp.
AGAACCGGTATCAGCGCCGGCCGAGGTGATCTCGTCGATGACGTCGGAGGCGTCCAGCGCGGTGGCGATGTCGTTGACGACGACGGTGGCACCGGCACGCGCTAAGCCGATGGCTTCGGCGCGGCCCAGGCCCGCGGCCGCGCCGGTAACCACCGCGACCTTCCCGGACAGATCGGTCGCGTTCACGTTGCTAGTCAATTTATGAATACCTCTAATCTCGGGCGGCGACCCGCGGCGCCCGCTTAGTCTTCGCGAAGCAGCGCCGCGCGGGGGCATTCGGCGATCGCCTGCTCGGCGAGCTGCTCCCGGTCGGGCGGAATCGGATCCGTCTTGACCACGGCGTAGTCCTCGTCGTCCAGCTCGAAGATATCCGGCGCGATTCCCATGCACACCGCGTTGCCCTCACACCGATCGCGGTCCACTATCACTCGCACGGCTTCTCCTCCTATCAGCTGCCAAGCCTGTTCGGCCCATCCGACTGCCGGTAGCACCACCATACGACGACGGCTCGCTGGACCCCCAGACTAGAACGTGTTACAACCAGGAAGGTAGACGGGGATTGCGAAGGGACGGCCAATGCGCATCAGTTACACCCCTGAGCAGGAAGAGTTGCGTCGCGAACTGCGGTCGTACTTCGCCAAGCTGATCACCCCGGAACGCCGGGAAGCGCTGAGCTCGACGTCGGGCGAGATCGGCAGCGGCAACGTCTACCGGGAGACGGTCGCCCAGATGGGCCGCGACGGTTGGCTGGCGCTGGGTTGGCCCAAGGAGTACGGCGGACAGGCCCGTTCGGCGATGGATCAGCTGATCTTCACCGACGAAGCAGCCATCGCCGGTGCACCGGTGCCGTTCTTGACCATCAACAGTGTCGCGCCGACGATCATGGCGTTCGGCACCGAGGAACAGAAGAAGTTCTACCTGCCCAAGATCGCCGCCGGTGAGATTCATTTTTCGATCGGCTACTCGGAGCCAGGCGCCGGCACCGATCTGGCGAACCTGCGGACCACCGCGGTGCGCGACGGCGACGACTACATCGTCAACGGGCAAAAGATGTGGACGAGCCTCATCCAGTACGCCGACTACGTATGGCTGGCGGTGCGCACCAACCCCGACGCCAAGAAGCATCGCGGCATCTCGGTGTTGATCGTGCCGACCACGGCCGAGGGTTTCTCGTGGACACCGGTGCACACCATGGCCGGTCCGGACACCAGCGCCACCTATTACTCCGATGTACGTGTTCCGGTGGCCAACCGGGTCGGCGAAGAGAACGGCGGCTGGAAGCTGGTCACCAACCAGCTCAACCACGAGCGCGTGGCATTGGTCTCCGCACAGCCGATCATTCTGGCCCTTAACCAGGTTCGGGAATGGGCGCAGAACACGAAGGATGCCTCCGGTGCGCGGCTCATCGACTCGGAGTGGGTGCAGCTGAATCTGGCGCGGGTGCACGCCAAGGTCGAGGTGCTCAAGCTGATCAACTGGGAGCTGGCCTCGTCGAACGAAGCTGCGCCGTCGCCGGCGGATGCGTCGGCGGCCAAGGTGTTCGGCACCGAACTGGCCACCGAGGCCTACCGGCTGCTGATGGAAGTCCTCGGCACGGGCGCGACCGTGCGCCAGGATTCGCCCGGGGCGGTGCTGCGCGGCCGGGTCGAGCGGATGCACCGCGCGTGCTTGATCTTGACCTTCGGCGGCGGCACAAACGAAGTCCAGCGCGACATCATCGGCATGGTGGCGCTGGGCCTGCCCCGAGCCAACCGCTGATTCACAAAGGACGGTCTCATGGACTTCTCGACAACTGAAGCCGCACAGGACCTCGGTGGCCTGGTGACCACGATTGTGGACGCGGTGTGCACGCCGGAGCACCAGCGTGAGCTCGACGGCCTCGAGCAACGGTTCGACCGCGAACTGTGGCGCAAGCTGATCGACGCGGACATTTTGAGCACCGCGGCACCGGAGGCATTGGGTGGCGGCGCCTTTGGTGTGCTCGAGCAGACCGCGGTGCTGGTTGCGTTGGGCCGCCAGCTTGCCGCGGTGCCGTATTTGGAGTCGGTGGTGTTGGCTGCGGGGGCGCTGGGCCGGTTCGGCTCCGCGGAGCTTCAACAGCAGTGGGGTGCACCGGCGGTCGGCGGTGAAAAGGTCCTCACCGTCGCGCTGGATGGCGACCCGGGTGAGGGGCCGGTGCAGGCCGCCCGTTCAGGTGATGGCTATCGCCTGACCGGCACGCGCACCCAGGTCGGGTACGGACCGGTGGCCGACGGCTTTTTGGTGCCCGGCGAAACCGATTCCGGCACCGTAGTTTTCCTGATCAGTGTCGACGACCCCGGCGTGTCGGTGACCGCGCTGGAGACGACCGGTCTGGGCAGTGTCGGCCATCTCGAGCTGGCGGGCGTCGAAGTCGGCGCCGGACGGTTGGTCGGCGGCCACGAAGTCGTCGATTGGCTTTCTCCGCTTGCCTCATTGGGGCGCAGCGCTTTTCAGCTCGGCGTGCTCGACCGAGGGTTGCAGCTGACCGCCGAATACGCCCGCACCCGCGAGCAGTTCGACCGTCCGATCGGCAGCTTCCAGGCGGTGTCGCAGCGACTGGCCGACGGCTACATCGACGTCAAGGGGCTGCGGCTGACATTGACGCAGGCGGCTTGGCGGCTGTCCGAGGACTTACCGGCCGACACCGAAGTCGCGACGGCGGCGTTCTGGGCCGCCGATGCCGGGCATCGGGTGGCGCACACCATCGTCCATGTGCACGGCGGGGTCGGCATCGACATCGACCACCCGGTACACCGCTATTTCCTGGCCGCCAAGCAGACCGAGTTCGCACTCGGCAGCGCCACCGGAGCGCTGCGCAAGATCGGTCGCGAACTGGCCGACACACCCGTTTAACTGATGGCCGAGGCGCTGCCCACCGTCGTCGACTTGCTCAGACCGCTCGTCGACGTCGACGACCGCGGCGTCTACTTCGAGGACTCGTTCGTCAACTGGCGCGAGCACATTCGGCACGGCGCAGCGGTAGCGGCGGCGCTGCGCGAGCGCCTCGACCACAGCCAGCCGCCCCACGTGGGCGTGTTGCTGGAGAACACGCCATTCTTTTCGGCGATGCTGGTCGCGGCCGGGATGACGGGCATCGTGCCGGTGGGCCTCAACCCGGTGCGCCGCGGTGCCGCGCTGGCCCGCGATATCCGCCACGCCGACTGTCAACTGGTGCTGGCCGACTCGAATTCAGCTGTCGCACTGGGTGATATCGAGCATGTCAACGTCGACTCGGTCGAGTGGGCCGATGAGGTGACCGCGCATGCCGATGCCGACGTGCGGTTCCAGCAGGCGCGGCCCGAGGATCTGTTCATGCTGATCTTCACCTCGGGCACCAGTGGTGATCCCAAGGCTGTGATGTGCAGTCACGGCAAGGTCGGCATAGCCGGTGTGACGATGACCGAACGCTTCGGCTTGGGCCGGGACGACGTCTGCTATGTGTCGATGCCGCTGTTTCATTCCAACGCGGTACTGGTGGGGTGGTCGGTGGCACTAGCGTGTCGCGGATCGATGGTGTTGCGGCGCAA